>CAYJEQ010000044.1:0-2211 GCA_964369235.1 uncultured Oscillospiraceae bacterium
TAACCTCAAAACAAGGGTGTTTTGAGGTTAACATGGGAGATTTTCAGCCTGCCTGAATTTGGAGCTATACTCCAAATTCAGAGTGCAAAGTTTTTATAATAATGGATTAAAAACTTTGCACTTGGCAGCACCCAAAAACATATTAAATAAACCTATAAGTATGTTTTGGGTTGTTCAGCAGTCTTTAAATAGAGTATAGCATAAAAGCCTAATAATAGCTAGGTAATAAAGATTGTTACGGTAGCTCTAACTATTATGCTAGATTGTAAAATATAACAAAATTACATCTAAATTACATATTTTGAGAATTAGAAAAATGATTAGGAAGTATTTTACAATTAAAATGCAAAATAAAATGTTATAATTATATAAAAAATAGTATATTGTATGAAATAGGTAATGTATTCTATAAATTATTTGACTTTTTGTATTAGTCTCCTTGTGTAGCTTAATTTGGCTATGTTATAATTTATATAGAATATTAAAAAAATTAGGATATGGGTAGTGGTTTAGAATAAAGCCCTATGTTAAGTGCTTTTATGAATATGATAACCTAGATTTTCTACAGGGAACACTCTGTGGCAAATGAGCAAAAACTACAAGGAAGGAGGGGTGCTTTATGGCAAAAGTTAGGATTTCTAGATGTATACTAATTGTTTTAATTATAGTAACAAGTTTTTTTGCGTATAGTATTTTTAGGATACAAAGTGACTACAATAAAGCTAGGCTTGGTGTCTTGACTGAGCAGATGGATAAACAACTTACCTATGTTTTAGATAATTTGTTCCACAACTTAGATATAGTAGAACAGGTGGTAATTACAAGCTATAATGAAGATAATACAGATATTCTAGACGCTATTTTCACCCCACTAATAGAAGATTTAGGTTATAGAAATATAACTATACTACCAAATGGTGCAGTATCATATATATACCCAATAGAAGGTAATGAAAGCGCCATAGGGGATAATATATTTCATATTGAGGGAAGAGTATATGAGGCGAACCTAGCCAAAGACAGCCGTAAAACTATAATATCGGGGCCCTATGAATTAACCCAAGGGGGAGAGGCTTTTATAGCAAGGAAGGCTATTTATAATGATGAAGAATTCTGGGGATTTGTCGCTATTACCATTGATAAATCTACACTATTAGATCAGATTAATGTTAATGGCTTTAGAAATTCTGAGTATAAATATCAGTTTTTATCAACAGTTAATCAGTTAGATAGTAAGATTGTTAGCCAATCAGAAGGCTTTATAGGGGAGAATGCCATGTGGGCGACTATAGAGCTAGAAAATGGTACTATGAGTTTTGGAGTTGATCCTAAAAGCAATACACTGCTATATATTGTAACTATATCAATATTGTTAGTAGGGTATCTGCTTTCCTATCTTGTTTCTAGATATATTAAAAAAATTGAGTATAATCTAAAAATTGCAAATAGAGAAATATACCTAGATAAATTAACAGGTGTAAACAATCGCAAACTATTAGATCACCTAGATAATCAGTTTTCTTTAAGTAGTATAGATTACACAGTAGTTTACATAGATTTAAATGATTTTAAACCTATAAATGATAATTATGGACATGATGTAGGAGATGAGGTTTTAATAAATTTCTGTAAAAGACTACAGGAGATTATAAGAGAAAGTGATTATATAATTCGTATGGGTGGAGATGAGTTTATCGTTATCCTACCTAAAACTACCACTGATGATAGTGTTATGTCTTTCTGTCAGCGCCTTGAAGAAATACAGCTACAGACTGTTAAAATAGGTGATATTACCTTAAATATAAAATTCAGTTACGGCTATGCCATATCCTATGGAGAGGGTGAAAAGCTTTCTAAGGTGATTGAAGAGGCCGACGGAGAAATGTATAAAGCAAAACACCAAGGTAAAAAGCAAGTAGGAAAAAATTAAAGCCGATATATCCTAAGAAACAATAGCAATAGCAGTCTATAAACAGTTGATAAACTACCGATAATCATGTATAATTATACCAGTGGCCTTGGATTAATCGGAGGGATATTTATGATTGCTATTATAGGAACTCAGCTTACAAACCTAACATTAAAAGAGATATTAGGTGAATATAATCATGGATATGAGCTAAAATATCTAGATTACACAAACTTATCCCAGATAGAAAATCTTATAAAAGATAATAATATCAAAAATGATAACATCAAAGGAATTTTATT
>CAYJEQ010000044.1:2221-15163 GCA_964369235.1 uncultured Oscillospiraceae bacterium
AATGAGTGCAGTCCTTGATATACTGGGAGAATACAGACAGCTAGAGTATAGTGAGATGTATTTTGATTGTTTTGACTTGTTAAAGAGATATATGCCAGATTTATACAAGGTGTTACCTAATGAGTTAACAGAGAAAGCTAGTACTTTTAGGACTGATACTTTAATAGGTCTTACTAAAGATAAGATTGTTGAGGATATAAAAGAAAAATATCATCAAGGGGATATAAAGATAGTAATAACAGGATTGGCTAGTGTGTCAGAAAGTCTAAAAAGCCTAGGGATACCATGTAGATACAGTTCTTATCTAAATGTAGATGACGCAATAAAAAGCCTTGATAGGCTTGTAAAAAAGATAGAATCACAAAAGGAAAATGAGTCACTATACTGTTATATAGCTATGAAAAATAGTCAGCCAGTAACAGAGATGTTTAAACTTAATAAAAGATGTGCAAAAGAATATATTACCAAAGGTGAAGAAGAATTTCTTATAGCAGAGATTACCAGTAATGAGGTTATGATTTATGAGGATAGCGTAAGCTTAGATAGGGTTAAAAGCTATGGATTAGATGATGGAAGTGACCTAGAGTATGGAATAGGTTTAGGACACACTGAAACCGAGGCTAAACACAATGCTATATCTGCCTATAAATATGCTAAATCCTTTGGTGGGGCAAGTGGGTTCCTCCTTAGTGAAACAAAAGATATATACGGCCCAGTAAATAGCAAATACTGTCTAAAAATTAGTCAGTATAGTCTAATAGAAAATTACGATAAATCACGAAACCTAGGGATAAAGAATATTAACTATTGTAGGCTAGAAGAGATGTTTAAACATTTTCATACTATATCAGCAGAAGATGTTTGCGCCTATCTAAATGTAACCCATAAAAGTAGCCATAGAATACTAAAAATCCTAGAAGATGCAAGCCTTATAAAACAAAGTAGTTTAACTAGTAATTGTAAGGTAGGTAGGCCTATAAAACGATACATGTTAATAGGATAATAAGTAAAAAGCATATTGGACAGATTAGTCCAATATGCTTTTTATTTTGGCTCTATAATAAATGTCGGGGTATTACTTTTGCAGAAGTAACACCCTGATAATTAATATAAACATTTATTTTTCGGTTATTTCCAAAATGTTGTGGTAAAATTATATGGGGTACTGTCTCTCGCCCTTGGCGATGGACAGTACTCCAACAATTGATATAGAACCTATTTTTCATAGGTACGGACAAGGTTTGTGTAAGTTTACACCCTAGGTCTACTACCATCAGGGATTGGGCTTGTGTAGGATTTACCTCTTAAGGTTTCACTAAGCTCTGATTTAGCCTCTGTAATAAGGCTAGGGTTGTCTATAAGCTCTATGGCAGTTTGTGCCATGATTTCAGCAGCAGTTATCATTCCTTTATGGGCAAGGGAGGTTTTGCCCTGTGCTACTAGTTGCCAAGAGTGCATAGGTGTCCCCTGAGCATAACAACAGGTAAAACATTGTACAGTAGGGGTTATCCATGATACATCACCAACATCACTAGAAGCAGGTAGCACAAAGTTACTAGGTTTATATGGGATAAATTCATCTAGTATAGGTTTAGATAGCTCCTGTGGAGTTAACATTTTGCCCATTACCATGGCTGTTTTTGCATTGGTACTAATGTCATCTTCGGATAGAGTTTTCATTATTTCACCAGCGAACTTTAGCTCATCTTCTGTATAGTGGTTAGCTGATAGGTTCACACCTACATTGCTCATTACTCTACTTAATGTATTGTTAGGAACTACATTAGAACAAGCTTTGTCAAATATAATCTCTACCTCAGTGCCCGACATTAAGGCAGCACCTCTAGCAACATCTTTTATTCTCTCAAATATAGCAATGGTATCGTCCATTTTAGGCGCTCTAATAAGATATAATACCTCAGCCTCAGCTTGTACTACATTAGGTGATATACCACCTGTATTAGTAATGGCATAGTGTACCCTAGCTTCCTGTATAATATGCTCCCTTAGATAGTTTACCCCAACATTCATAAGCTCGACACTATCTAAAGCGCTTCTGCCTAGGTGGGGGGAAGCAGCTGCGTGGGAGCTTCTTCCTTTAAATTTAAATAAGCACTGGATATTAGACAGTGTACTTATGGAGAAAAGTCCATTTACTGCTGCAGGGTGCCATGTAATTGCTGAATCTAAAGAGTCAAAAACACCTTCCTTAGCCATAAATGCTTTACCTGAGCCACCTTCTTCACCAGGACAGCCGAAGTATTTCACAGTGGCTTTTACATTGTTTTTGATTAAATAATCTTTTAACGCCATAGCACTAGCCATAGCAGCAACTCCTAGTAGATTATGACCACAGCCATGTCCGGTAGTGGTGCCTTCCATAGGTTGTTTATGAGCTATACCATGAATTTGTGACTGACCATCTAAGGCGTCAAACTCTCCTAAAAAACCAATAGTAGGCTCACCTTCTCCAAAGGTAGCTACAAAAGCATTAGGAACATTCTCCACATTTTCTATGGTAAATCCATCAGCTAAAAGCATTGAGCGTAAAATCTCAGCTGATTTATCTTCCTTAAATTTAAGCTCGCTATAGTCCCAGATACTATCACTTGCCTCTGTAAACAGGTTTTTTCTCTCCTGTAAAAAACTATTTATATTCATTATCCATAAGCCTTTCTATTATAATGGTATTCTTCCCACAGGGTTATCACTTGGATTGCCAGCACCAAAGGACTCCCTAGTTAAAAATGCTATGGTTGTACCAATGCCATCTCCTTCAGTTTGTCTACAGATAATAGGCTTGTTTCTCATGATTTCCAGTAGGTCTTCATTGGTAACCATACCGTATCTTGAGAAGACAGAATTTAGTAGATCCTCACTGTGGAACTGTCTAATCTTAGAATAGCTAGGCTTTTTAAGATATTTTATCCAGTCATAGTAATCATACTGATTGGATTGTACTAATGTATTTTTTACATAGGTCATACGCTGTTCAGTAGGGATGGACTGGGTACCAATAACACAGTTGTTATCACTGATAACTTGGTTATAGGAGAAAGGGCTTTGGCCTTTTTCGTCCACCATGGCATCTACAGCTGACCTTGCAGTATCAGCTCTCATTGCGTTTCTAATAAGTACCCCACGAGGCACCATAATAGGGGAGGTTTCGGTAGTTTGGATAACACTTACAGTCATACAAACACCAGCTTCGTTTTTACAGGTAGCTGTAGCAAGATCTGCACCAGAACGATAGATAAATGCTTCCGGCTCGCCTTTTAGTTTATGATGTACAAAGGCATTACCAGGCTTCATTCTGCCATCAGCATCGTAGTTTTGCCCATGGACGATAATGCCATTAGGGTTTACTACACCGAAATTTGTACATGCGTCATAATCTGTTTTAGGATTCATCTTAGGCATAAAATGATAGATTATATTAATTAGCACAGATTGTAGTAGTATTTCTTTAAAATCTACATCTTCTCCACTTTCTAAGGTAAATCCTTTGTGCATACCTTGGATTTCTTCCATGTCGGACTCAGGGATAAACTGGCCATAGGCTGCTGCTAACTTATAAAGGGCTTCTTTGGTAATAAGATTTTCCTTTCTGCCTGTGTTGAAATGCTCAATAATCCCATCAATAAACATCTGGGTATATTTTATCTGTTTGACCATACCTCTACCTACACCTAGACCTAAATCATGTCGATTGTCGGCTTCTATGTATAAATAAGGCTGTTTATTAGATTCTTTCCACTGAAAATTCATAGTATCATTCTCTTTCTTTAATTAGTAATTAATCCTGTAAGAAGGCGTCTGTACGCTCATCAATAGGGTATTTAACCATAGCCAATAAAGAAGCTACATCAGATATAACCGAGGGAATTGCAAGACACATTACTATTGCAGCAAGTACAGTAGCACTTTGAACAGCATTAGCCTCAAATCCCACAAATCCTAGTGTATAGCTTGCTAGAGTACCACCTATTGCAGCACCAGCCTTTAGTGAGAAGGTAAATGCAGAGGTAACTAAACCAGCACTTACTAAACCTGTTTTTAACTTACCAAAGTCTACACAGTCGGGTAACATCATAAATGCAGCAACATTACAGATAAATCCACCAGCTTGGCTAAGTACAGCAAGGATTGTGATTATGCCTACATTTTCTTTAGGGTCTAGTACAAATAGTGCAATAGGGTAGAAGATATGTATAATAGTACCTAGTATGAATATATCTCTTTTTCTCATAACTCGAGCTAGGAAGGGTATAGTTAGTATACCTATTAGCATAATAACCATACTCATATTACCAACTGTAGATACAAAGCTCATATCCTCAAGAACATATTTAGCAAAATAGGACTGAACTGCTTTAATAGAAGCATCAGCTAGATTATTTGTACCAAAGGCGATAATCAGCATTAGTAGAGCTTTATTGGTAGTAACAACCTTTAACTGCTCCTTAAAGCTATATGTTTTACCATCTGAGGTCAGAAGGGCGGTATCAGCTTCTTCTTTAGTGTCAAATCTTTTTGCACAGCTTGCACAAATCCACATACATGGAACAATAACAATACCTGTTATAGTAGCTAGTTTAAACCAGCCTGCTGAGCCACCACCAAGGCTTTCAATAATAGGGAAGATATTTACTGCAACTAGACCAGCTGGCAATGCCATAAATTTAGAGGACATAACCATAAAATTTCTGCTTTTTTTAGTTTTGGCTACAATGGATACGATGGACTGATAAGGTAGTACCATTAAAGTATAACCGATTGACCAAGCAGAGTAAATAATAAAATAGTAAATATTATTACCAGCATCACCAAAGTTTACAGTTGTAAATAGTAATATGTACACTGCTACACCTAGAAATGAGCCAAACATCATAAATGGACGATAGCGTCCCCATTTAGTTTTAGTTCTGTCAGACATTGCACCGATAATTGGATCGAATATAGCATCTACAATCCTAGAAAACAGGAATATAGTACCAGCCATAGCCACTGAAATACCAGCAACATCAGTTAGGAAATAGATAGCATAGCTAGATACAATAAGATACATAAGGTTAACACCTAAGCTCCCAAAACCATACTTAAAAATTTCCAGGCCTGTTACATTTTTCTGTAGTTGAGTTTTTTCCATAATATAATTCCTCCTGTAATATATTTTATGACTTATTTTAAGTATAAGACATAAAATATATTTAAGCAAGGTTTTTTTTAGAGATGATTTTAGTGAAATGTGAATAAGTTTTTACTTATTTCTACTAATTATATAATTAAACCCTATAAAATATATGAAAAATGTAGAAATATTTATATATAAATCCTATAAAATGGTTAAAATTCAAAATATTAGGGTTATTTTTATAGAAAAACCAGCGTAAATTTCTACACATATATACTTATGTTAAATAGGTAAGCCTTAGAAATTTAGGCAATATACCCATATTATAATTTAAAGATTGTTAAAAAAATATCCTTGTAAATCTGTGTTTATTATAGTATAATGACTAGGACATCTGAAGTGTAAGGGCTCGCCCTATATCAAGAGTCACAAAATTAAAAAAGGTGCTAATATCAAAGATATGTAGATACAGTTCTGAGATAGAAGGTTTGCCCTTATATTTTATCATGCAAAACAGCCTATTGTTGTTTTGTTTATTAAAGTTGCAGGCATACCGTAAGGTGTGCTTTTTTATTTTGAGAATTCTTTTAATCTAAAGTTATAAGGAAGGGAAGGTACATTATTATGAATACTCGCTTAGCAAGTATAGCCATAGTTGTAGAGGATACCCAGTCAGCTAATAAAATCAATGATATACTCAGTCAGTATGGGGAGTACATTATAGGTAGAATGGGAATACCCTACCACAAAAAGAAGATAAGTGTTATTAATGTGGTGGTAGATGCCCCAGAGGGTATTATAAGTGCTTTATGTGGAAAACTAGGTATGCTACCAGCAGTAACTGCTAAGGCAGTATACTCTAAACAATTTACCAATGAGCAGGTGGAAGATGGAAGAAATTAATAAACTATTATCAGGAGAGATACTAACTAAATCCCAGTGGATTGAGATTATAGATGGCTATGACACTATGGATTTAGACTGGTTATTTGAGAGAGCAAGAGAGAAGCGAAAAGCTTATTATGATAACCATGTTTATCTTAGAGGGCTTATTGAGATTAGTAATTACTGTAAGAAAAACTGTTATTACTGTGGTATTAGGGCAGGTAATAAGGAAGTGGTAAGGTATCGCCTTAATAAAGAGGATATACTAAAGTGCGCTGAGAAAAGCTATAGTAAAGGCATTAGGACAATAGTGATGCAGGGTGGAGAGGACATAACCCACACCGATGAATTCCTCTGTGAAATAGTGGGAGAGCTGCGCAGTAGATATAGTGATATAGCAATTACCCTGTCTTTAGGTGAGCGCAGTAGGGAGAGCTACCAAAAGCTATTTGACTCAGGTGCAAATAGATATCTATTACGCCATGAAACAGCAAATAGTAGCCACTATAAAAAACTTCATCCTACTGAGAAGCTAGAAGATAGGCTAGTCTGTCTTAATGATTTAAAAGAGATTGGTTTTCAGGTAGGTTGTGGATTTATGGTAGGATCCCCTTATCAAACCAGTGAAACTTTGGCTGAAGATATGATGCTTATACAGCAGTTTAAGCCCCATATGATAGGCATAGGGCCTTTTCTGCCTCATCATAGCACACCTTTTAGAGATGAATTAGCTGGGGAAGGTAGGAAAACTCTATTTATGGTAGCACTAACTAGAATAACACTGCCAATGGCTTTAATTCCAGCTACCACAGCACTGGGAACGGTTATGGAGGATGGCTGGGAACTGGGAATGATGGCTGGGGCAAATGTAATTATGCCGAGCCTTACTCCAGAGGATAATAAAGTTAATTATCTACTATATGATAATAAGAACGGAACATCAGTAGATGAGTTATCAGCTATAAAGGATAGAATGGAAAAGATAGACCATAAAGTAGTAATGAGCCGAGGGGATCACTGGGAGATGGTGGGAGAAAAGCCATCAAAATAGATTTGTAGATACAGGTGAAAGGAATGGTAATAATTATGGATAATAAAGAATGTCAGTATAATGTTAAATCCAAAGTAGCACAGGAATTTATAAATGATGGGGAGATACTAGAAACTTTAAAATACGCAGAGGAAAACAAAAATAACATAGAGTTAATAGATAAAATAATAGAAAAAGCCAAGCTTAAAAAAGGCCTTAACCACCGAGAAACAGCAGTTTTATTAGAATGTGATTTAGAGGACAGAAATAAAATTATAGAAGATCTGGCAATGGAGATAAAAAATCAGTTTTATGGTAATCGCATAGTGTTATTTGCGCCACTTTATCTTTCTAATCACTGTGTTAATGGCTGTGTATACTGTCCATATCATTATCAAAATAAAACAATAGGCAGAAAGAAACTTACTCAAGAGGAGATAAAGGCCGAGGTTATAGCACTACAGGACATGGGGCATAAGAGACTAGCCTTAGAAGCTGGAGAAGATCCAGTAAACAGCCCTATAGAATATATATTAGAGTCTATTAAAACAATATATAGTATCCATCATAAGAATGGTGCAATAAGACGAGTTAATGTTAATATAGCAGCAACCTCAGTAGAAGAGTATAAAATGCTAAAGGAAGCAGAAATTGGCACCTATATACTCTTTCAGGAAACATATCATCAGAAGTCCTATGAAGAACTGCACCCAACAGGGCCTAAGCATAATTATAGCTATCACACCGAGGCAATGGATAGAGCAATGGAGGCAGGAATAGATGATGTAGGTCTAGGGGTGCTATTTGGTCTAGAAAGGTATAAATACGACCATGTGGGGCTTATGATGCATGGTGAGCATTTAGAGGCAGTATATGGAGTAGGGCCACATACAATAAGCCTACCTAGAATATGCCCAGCAGATGATATAGATCCTAATTCTTTTTCCAATGGAATAAGTGATGAGATATTCCAGAAAATCGTAGCTATTACCCGTATAGCTGTACCATATACAGGACTTATTATCTCCACTAGAGAATCACAGGCAACTAGAGAAAAGGTGCTAAAGCTAGGGATATCCCAGCTAAGTGGTGGCTCAAAAACTAGTGTAGGTGGCTATGCCAATGATAAAGAAAACACAGAGAATACCTCACAGTTTGACACCGATGATAACAGAACTCTTGATCAGGTGGTAAAGTGGCTTATAGACTTAGACCATGTGCCTAGTTTTTGTACTGCCTGTTACAAAGAGGGACGAACAGGGGATAGATTTATGGAGCTGTGTAAAAGTGGTCAGATAATTAACTGTTGTCATCCAAATTCACTAATGACATTACAGGAGTATCTAGAGGACTATGCAACTAAAGACACAAAAAGCGCAGCAGAAAATCTTATTAATATAGAGATGGACAAGGTGATAAATCCTAAGGTTAAACTTTTAGCAGTAAATACACTGGAAAAAATTAAAATGGGTCAGCGTGATTTTAGATTCTAATCAAAGTAGAAAATTAAAAAAAGGATGGCTATAATAATGAATAATACACCTTTAACCAGTAGATTACATATAGGGATTTTTGGCATGAGGAATGCTGGGAAATCCAGCCTTATTAATGCAGTTACAGGACAGGATTTAGCAATAGTATCACCAGTGGCAGGCACAACCACCGACCCAGTTTATAAAGCAATGGAACTGCTACCCCTAGGGCCTGTGGTACTAGTGGATACAGCAGGGCTAGATGACATAGGAGAATTAGGGGAAAAGCGTATTGAGAAAACCCTACAGGTGCTACAGAAAATTGATATAGCAGTGTTAGTCTGTCAGCTTAAAGAAAAGCTAGAGGATAAGGAATTAGAGTTAATAAGAAGATTTAAAGAGGATAGCATACCCTATTTTATAGCTTATAATAAGACCGATGTAATAGAGGCAGTAGAGCCTAAGCTACAGGGGATTTATATAAGCGCTAAAACAGGTGCGGGTATCCATGAGTTTAAAGAAAAACTAGCTAAACTACAGCCACCTTCTACAGCTAAATCTCCATTAATAGAGGATTTAGTAGATAAGGAGGACTGGGTAGTGCTAGTAACCCCAATAGATAGTGCAGCCCCAAAAGGCAGAATAATACTGCCACAGCAACAGGTTTTGCGAGGGGTGTTAGATGTTCATGGACTGTCAGTAGTTACCCAAACGGAGGATTTGCCTAGAGTATTTGATGGTCTTGCCATAAAACCTAAATTAGTGGTAACCGATAGCCAAGATTTTAATAAGGTATGTCATATGGTAGGGGAAGATGTGGGATTAACTTCCTTCTCAATACTATTTGCTAGGTATAAAGGACTACTAGAAGACTCGGTAAAAGGCGCAGACACACTGGGTAAATTACAGAATAACTGTAAGGTGTTAATAGTGGAAGGCTGTACCCACCACCGACAATGTGATGATATAGGCACAGTAAAACTACCTAAATGGATAAGAGAAAACACAGGAAAGAATATAGACTTTGATTTTTGTAGTGGGGTGGATTTCCATGAGGATTTAACAGATTATAGCTTAGTGGTACACTGTGGAGGTTGTATGCTACAAAATAAAGTAGTACAGCGACGCCTATCAAAAGCTAAAGCACAGAATATCCCATTTACGAATTATGGTATACTAATCGCTCATATTAATAATATCTTAGAGAGAAGCATAGCACCTCTGGGAATTAAGCTATAGTTTCCTTTGTAATATGGGGAGTGTTACTAGTGGGGTTTAGTGAGGGGTTATCACTGAGTAAATAGAAAAAGGGTCTGCCTTAAATGAGAAAATCATTTGGGCAGACCCTTATATTTATGGATGCTATAGAAAATGTTGGGGTACTGGCCCTCGCCGACGGCGAGAACCAGTACCCCAACAGAATTTTAGTCCAATAATTAATATAGAGCCTATTTATATCTAATTATTTATGTTTATAACCTGTATAGATACACATAATCATAGAAAAAACCGCAAGATAAGACCAAAATTTATGTTGTTTCATCTTCATATTCCTCCTGTAATTTTATAAAATCATCTTTTTTCATCATTGGTCTAGCTGAGGTTGCAGTTAGCCCAATGGTAGAAGCATTGTGTAGCCATGCAGAGGTACTTGCTGTAATAGTACCAAATATCCCTAGTATAATTAGCACCGAGTTAAATCCTAGTATAATACCATACTGTCTATATATCTTATTCATAAGCTTTTTAGCTAGTATTCTAGTTTCAACAATCTTGGTTAGCTCATGGGACATTACAGAAATATCAGCTACCTCTCGTGCTATATCAGAAGACCCATTTAAGGTAAAGGATACATCAGCTACACTTAGTGCAGGGGTATCATTAATACCATCACCTACCATAAGTATGGTTTTACCTTCGGTTTTAAGTTTTTCGATTATATCTGCTTTACCGTCTGGTAGCACCGAAGCATAGTATTTATCTATGCCTAGTTTATCGCTGATATATTTAGCATTACCTTCACTGTCACCAGTAATCATATAGATATTCTTGATACCTTCTTTACGAAGTCTTTTGATAGTAACCTTAGCGTCCTCTCTAGGTGGATCATTTATACAGATAATTCCTATAAGAACATTATCTACTGCAAGGTAAACTGCACTGTCAGTGCCAATTTCCTCGTTAATCCACTGGGATTTTTCACTAGGGTAGGGAACTTTCTCATCTTCAAATACAAAATGTGAGCTACCTATTACCGAGTGCTTACCGTCAAAGATACTTGCGATACCGTGGGCTACTATATATTCTACCTTGCCATGTTCCTCAGGATGATGGATACCTTGGGATTTAGCTTCGCTAACAATAGAGGCAGCAACACTATGAGGGAAATGCTCCTCTAAACAGGCAGCTATCTTAAGTACATCTTCCTTAGAGTAATCATCATGAACAGAGATTATTTTAGATACCTTTGGTACAGCATTGGTTAGAGTACCTGTTTTGTCAAATACTACTGTGTCGACATTGGATAGTATTTCTAGGTATTTACCACCTTTGACCAGTACACTGTTATTTACGCTCTCTTTAAGTGCTGAGATAATTGTAATAGGGGTAGTTAGTTTTATTGCACAGGAGAAGTCAACCATTAGCACTGATAAGGCTCTAGTAATACTGCCAGTAACCATTAAAGTTAATAAAAACAGCCCAAAGCTAACAGGAACGATATCATCAGCAAGGCGTTCAGCACGACCTTGTACCAAGGCTTTTTCCTTTTCTCCTGTGTCAATTAGATTAATAATCTTAGCAATACGGGAGTCGCTTTGTAGACTAAGTACCTGTACATCAATTTCACCATCTTCTAAAACAGTACCTGCAAATACAGTGCCATCGGTGGTTTTATGTACAGAGATAGGTTCGCCTGTCATGGTGGACTCATTGATTAAGGCATTGCCCTTTACAATAGTTCCGTCCATTGGGACAAGGCTGCCTTTGCGAATTCTTATTATATCCCCAACCTGTACATCATTTTGATGCACCTCTATCTCTAGATCATCTTTTACCAGCCAGATTTTATCCACCTTAATGGTTAAGCTCTGTGCTAGGGCATTTTTGGCTCTTAGATTAGAGTATTCTAGCAGTAGATCCGATAGACCTAGTAAGAACATTGTAGAGGAGGCAGCTTTGTAGTTAAGGGATAATAGGGAAGCGCCAATAGCTGTTCCATCTAATACCTCAACATTAAGCTGTTTAGCTGCTAGGGCTTTAAAGCCGTTTATTATGTATGGAATACTGCGATAAACTGTATAGGCTTTATTCATAGTCATGGTGAAAAATACCTGACGCATACCATAATAAACACAGTGCTTTATTATTTTTTTCTTAATATCTCTCTCGATAATCTCAGCACGCTCTTCCTCAGAAGGTGTGCCGTCATAAATATCAGGTATTTTAAGAGAACTTAGCTTTTGTAAAACTAAATCTCTAGATTTTTTGTTTTTATATTGTATAAGTACAGAACCATTTACAGAGTTTGCCTGAGCGATATTTACACCATCTAAAGAAAGGAGCAGCTCCGATAGACCGTAGCACTGCTCCTTTGATAGGATATATTTACCGAAGCGAACTCTAAGTCGGTTAGGCTTATCACATATTATGTGATATTTCATAGATCTCTCAATTCCTTTCCATGACCTTACCTCTTAAATATGACTAGCAGGTGCAGTCGTCACCACAGTCGCAGTCATCGCCACATTCACAATCTTCGCCACATTCACAACTGCTCTGAGCAACTGCCTTAGCTTCTGCACAGATGTCGTCAGCTTCTTCTTTAATATTAGTAGCTGTTTCTAGAACTTTGTCTTTAAGCATTATAGTACCAGCAACACCTTTTACTGCAAGATCACGAGCAGATTTAGTTTTTAGTAAACCTAGGATAGCGATACCTGTAGCGGCACCAGCTGCAAATATTAATTTATGCTGTTTTGTAATAAAATTTAACATGATAATTCCTCCTAATTCGTTATTAGAAAATTATATAACTTTTTTCTTTTTTTTTCAACTCCAAAACAACAGAAACTTATATTTTTCGTGTTTTTTTACGATAATTAGAAGGGGTCATACCATAAATTTGCTTAAAAGCCTCAGTAAACTTACTAGTGTTAATATAACCGATACTATAAGCGATTTCGCTAATTTTTTTGTCAGTTATTCTAATATGTGTATGGGCTTTTTTAAGCAGTACCTTACGGATGTACTTTCTAGGAGGTATACCAAAATTTTTATTATACAAGTCCCTTAGTGTAGTTTCGGAGATATATAACATACTGGCAATCTGCTTTTCGGTTAGGTTATGTTCTAACAATAGTCGCCTAGAAATATTTATAAGAGTTTTATCTTTATTATTCATAATACTCCTTAGGGTAATT
>CAYJEQ010000044.1:15173-22640 GCA_964369235.1 uncultured Oscillospiraceae bacterium
TTAAAGCTGGCTTTTTGTCAATAAAATAGCGGGAAATACTGAAATTTTATTGACTTATTATAGCAAAAATCGTATTATATAATATATAGGAATAAAACTAAGCATAGATAAAGAGGTATAGATGAATTTTTTAGAGATTACACTACTAGGAGCAGGGCTTGCTACTGATGCAAGCTGTGTATCAACTACTAATGGATTAACCTACAATCCAAAATTAAAGGAAACTATTAAAATAGCCTTAACCTTTGGATTATTTCAGTTTGCAATGCCTATACTAGGATTTTTAGGGGCATCGCTGCTACCTAAGTTTATATATCAGTATAACCATATAATTGCTTTTTTACTACTGGCTTTTATAGGTGGTAAGATGATAATAGAGGTAATAAAAGGTGAGGGATGTACTGCCTGTCAAAGTAAAGGTAATCCACTAAATCCCTTTACAAATCAGCTATTATTTGCACAGGGAGTAGCAACTAGTATAGATGCACTAAGTGTGGGATTTGCCTTTAGTGGAATGGATGTTGTACAGGTTATAAATGCCTCAGCACTAATTGCAGTAGTAACATTTATAATGTGCTTTGCCTTTGTGAAGGTGGGCGTCTGTATAGGGGACAAGCTAAATACTAAAGCAGAATTAGTAGGTGGCATTGTCTTAGTAAGTCTTGGTATTAAGATGCTGTTTTAATAAGATTTGCCATTAAACACTTATATAAAATGGCTCATTATCAAATATTGATATAGAACCCATAAAATTTCATTTAATAATTTACGAAAATCCCTTACAGATTTATTATCTGTGGGGGATTTACTGGTTTTACACCAAATATTGGGGTGCCTTCTCTATCAGATAGGAAGGCACCCCAACTTAAATTTACCAAGATATTTATAAAGAGTCTATTTATTATAAATTTTCAAAAGGTACTAAAACAGCATCGATTTTTGCCATCATTTCTTCGTCGATATCCCATTGGGTGCATCTCATGTTTTCAACAACCTGTTCAGGGGAGGAAGCACCACCGATAATGCTAGTTACTTCTGGTTTCTGTCTTAGCCAGTTTAGAGCGACTTCATTCATTGGACGATTGTATTCGATAGCAATGTCTTTAATCTGCTGTGCAGCATCAAAATATAGCTTGTAAGCTTCACCAACTAGCTTAGGGTTAGCATTTCTAATGTCGTTTTCAGAGAAGGCTCTGCCAGAATGGAACTTACCAGCTAGAAGCCCTTGGAATAATGGGCTATATGGTAAAAATGCCTGACCTTCAGCTTTAACAACAGGTAGGACTTCTTTTTCTGTTTTATAGTCTAGTGGAATACCGTGGTATGTAGATGGATTTCTCTCAAGCATATTATATAAACTCTGCTGACAATGTACATCAATATAGCTCATCATCTTCTTAACATCACTTTGTGAGTAGTTACTCATACCAATGTAGCGAATTTTACCAGCTTGTTTCATAATAGATAGAGCCTCAGCTGTTTCCTCTAGGGATACATTTGGGTCTGGCCAGTGTAGCTGATAGATGTCAATATGATCGGTTTGTAGTCTTAGTAGGGACTCATCAATTTCTTTTAGAAGGCTTTCTTTAGATAGATTGTTCTCTGTTTCTCTTTTTTCGTTCCACAGTAGACCACCTTTAGAAGCAATAAGGATTTTATCTCTTAGGTTATTCTTCTTTAAAACCTCACCTAGGATAGTTTCGGAATGTCCCCAACCGTATACAGGTGCTACATCAAAGAAGTTTACACCTAGCTCAATAGCTTTTTTAATTATATTTTCTGAGTTCTTATCATCAGAACAATCCCAGTCACCACCAAAGTTCCAACAGCCTATACCTAGAGCAGAAATTTCTTCTTCTATTTTACCAACTTTTTTGTAAATCATAATAATTCTCCTTTATTTTAGTTTAAATTAACTACGCTTACGCAGTTTATCAATAATTACAGCAATGGCGATTAGTGAGCCGATGATTATCTCCATAATAACCGTGTTGATGTTAATTAGTGTACCACCCTGTCTTAGGGTAGCCATTATCATAGCACCAAGTACAGTACCTAGTACAGAGCTTTCTCCGCCATCAAGGGAAGCGCCACCAACAACGGAAGCAGCGATAGCATCTAGCTCATAGCCGTCACCAGAGGTAGGAACACCATTACCTAGTCTTGATGCCATAAGTATACCAGCGATACCACATACGATACCAGAAAGGATATAAACACCATAAACTGTGGACTTAACATTGATACCACTTAGTCTAGCAGATTCTTTATTACTACCGTAAGCATAGATGTTTCTGCCAAAGACTGTTCTACCAGCAATAAATATACCTAAAACAATAATACCAAACCAAGTTAGGAACATATTAGGAATACCTAGAAAATCACCAGAGGAAAAATCATTAAAAGCATCAGGTAGACCAGAGATTGTTTTAGCTTTAGTGATTAGAAGGATAACATTTCTAACAATGGTCATAGAAGCCATAGTAGCGATAAAAGGTGGCACTTTAGCGTTATAAACTAACACACCGTTAAATAACCCTACTAGGATACTAGCAAATATTGCTATGATAACAGCTAGGAATATAGGCATACCAGCAACCATGCACATGGATACAATAACACCGGATAGACCTACAACCGAGCCTACGGATAGATCGATACCAGAGGAGGTAATAACAAAGGTCATACCAATGGCGATTATACCATATATAGAAGCCTGTTCTAATAGTTTCATAAGGGTTGCAGTTTTAAGAAATACAGGGGACAATATCCCAAATAGGACGAATAAACCTGCAAGTATAATTAGTAGTAAAATTTCTGTTTGAAATCTGCTAATCAGCAGACTTTTTGCGTTTTTTTCTTTCATTGTTTACTATTCCTTTCATCTGATGCCAGATGCTAGTTTGATGATTTTTTCATCTGCAAAATCATCTCGTTCTAGTATCTCCATCTGCTTACCTTCATACATTACCATCATTCTATCTGCTAAACCCATAACCTCAGGTAGATAGGAGGAGATAATAATAATGCTTTTACCTTCTTTAATAAGGGATTCAAAAACTTTGTATATTTCAAGTTTTGCGCCAACATCAACACCCACTGTAGGCTCATCAAAGATAAATAACTCACTGTTTTGTGCAAGCCACTTTGAGATAACAACCTTTTGCTGATTACCACCGGATAGATTTTTAACTAGCTGATCCACCGAAGGAGTTTTGGTGCGAAGTTTTTCTACATATTTCTTTGCAATGTCCTTGCCTAGAGATTTGTTAATAACACCTGACTTTGTAATCTTATTAATTGCTACCATATTGGTATTATCAGCTACCGACATACCAAGGGCAAGTCCCTGTGCTCGTCTATCCTCAGGAAGTAGGGCTATACCAGCGTCTATGCCTTCTTTTGGAATAACAAAATTTGCCTCCTTACCCATAAAGGTAACATTGCCTGAGTCTTTTTTATCTGCACCGAATATTGCTCTAACTATCTCAGTTCTACCAGAACCAACCAGCCCGAACATACCGAATATCTCGCCTTTTTTTACCTGGAAACTAATGTTGTTAAAAGCTTTTCCCCTTGAGATATTATCTACATCAAGAATAACTTCCCCAGCCATTCCATGGGAAATGCCATACATATCTTCAACATTCCTACCTACCATCATGGCAATTAGAGAATCTTCATCTACATCTTTAATAGCTACTGTATCTACATAGGTACCATCTTTTAATACAGTTGCACGATCGCATATACTAAATATCTCTTCCATTCGGTGAGATATATAGAATATTCCTACACCTTCACTTTTAAGTTTAGCAATAATTTTAAATAACTGTTCTGTTTCATCAGCTGTCAGTAGGGCAGTAGGCTCATCAAAGATAACGGCCTTAGCCTTTTGGTGCATTGTTTTACCAATGGCTACCATCTCTTGCTGTGCTACAGATAGATTTTTTACTATAGAGCGTGGATCTACAAATACTTCAATAGAATCTAGGGTTTTCTTAGTTTCTGCATACATCTTCTCATAATCGACTACACCAAATTTATTGGTTGGTAGCTGTCCCATAAAGAAATTCTCAGCCACTGATAGATGCTGTGCTAGGTTAACATCTTGGTAAACTGCTCCTAGGCCTAGAGACTGGGCATGTAAGGGGGATTTAATGTCCTTTAGCTCTCCATTTATATATATCTCACCTTGGGTTTTAGTGTATACTCCCATAAGAATTTTTATAAGTGTGGATTTACCAGCACCATTCTCTCCTACTAGGGCATGAACTTCACCAGGTAGTAGCTCTAAATCTACTCCAGATAAAGCACGAACACCAGGGAACTCTTTAACAATTTTCTTCATTGCTACTATTGGCTTTTTTGTTTCTACCATTTTAATTCATATTCCTTTCATGGAATTTATAATTATGGGAGAATATTAATGATGATAACATTCTCCCACAATATGTCTGTTATAATAACTTAATATTATTTACCAGGGTATAGTAGCTTTTCAACTGCTTCATCAGCAATGTTTTCTTTTGTTACAAGCGTAGTTGCTGCTACAATATCTTTTTCTACTTCATTACCTTGGATAGCTTCTACTGCTGCTAGAACACCATTGTAACCCATGCCATATGGATCCTGTACAACGATACCAGTTAGAGTACCTTCTTTAATAGCTGCGATTTCTGTATCGTCAGAGTCAAAAGCATAAGCTATAATCTGTCCACCTTTTTCGTTGGACTGAATGGAGTTTGCAATACCATTACCCATATGATTGTTATCACCAAATACACCAATAAGCTCTGGATTAGCAAGGATTAGGTTGTCTACTGTATCCTGTGCCTTAGCAATATCGTTATCACAGTACTGGGTTTCAAGAATTACGATTTCTGGTACTAGCTCCTGAATTTTATCTGCGAAACCTTCACAACGAGCCTGATTTACAGCAGAACCAGAGTCAGCGCTTATAATAGCAACCTTCTGTCCAGCTGGATCAATACCTGCTGCTGTCCACTGCTTAACCATATCTTCTGCTGCTGTAGCAGATG
Source organism: uncultured Oscillospiraceae bacterium (assembly GCA_964369235.1). Lineage (GTDB taxonomy): Bacteria > Bacillota > Clostridia > Oscillospirales > Ruminococcaceae > CAYJEQ01. Next base: position 20,216 of record CAYJEQ010000044.1, read on the forward strand.
CTGCATAGTGGTCAGTAGCTAGGTGCTGTGTGTAAACATCAGTTTGTAGTTTATTATCTACAGTTACTACAGGAATACCAGCTTCTACAGCTTCTTCTACAGCTGGTACTGTGGATTCAGAGCTAATGGAAGCTATAACAATCCCATCTGGCTCAGCAAGAATAGCATTTTCTAAAATTGTAATCTGTTCAGCCATTCCAGTTTCAGAAGCTGGTCCAGCTGTAGTTACATTGATTTTGCCACCACTTTCAGCAGCTGCTGCCTCTGCACCCATAAGTACAGTCTGCCAGTAGGAGGAGTCTGTTGCCTTGATAATTACTGTAATGTCATAAGTTTCGCTTGTGTCGCCACCTGTTGTTGTGGAGGAGGTGTCTGTACCACTGCTTGATTCTTCAGCAGGGCTGCTGCTACAAGCTGTAAAAGATGCTAGAGTTAATGCTGCAAGGATAATGGATAAAATTTTTCTTTTCATGATAAATCGCTCCTAATTCTAATAAAATTTTATATTAAATCAACTTAAGTTGAGTTTAATCTTATTTGTGAAACCGTTCCCACATTGCTGTAAAAATGTGAGAATCATCATTATTTCATGATTCTCTAAACATTTATATATTGATTTGCTCCGAGCCCTTTAGATGTAATTGACAGGGGATTACCCAGGTTTGTATAGGTGTATCTTTATGATCAATTCTTTCTATTAGTAGATTTGTGCTCATTCTACCCATCTCTATTACATCTCTTGTAACACAGGAGAAGGGAACACCTAGAATATTCATCATTGGCAGATGATCTATTCCTACTAAGGCAAAGTCCTTGCCAATCTTTAATCCATGTTCACTGGCTGCTTTTAAGATACCCATACTTGTACGGTTATTTGATGAAACTAAACCTTTGGGTAGCTTTTTTGATAATATTAGGTTATTAGTTATTTCGTAGGCTGTTTCAATAGAAAAATCCCCTTCATAAACTAACTGTTCATCAAACCCTATATTATTATCTAGTAAGCACTGCTGGTATCCTCTAAATCTTTCCTCGGCAATTTTAAGATTCATATCGCCTTGGATAATTCCTATATTGTCAATGCCGGATTTAATAATGCTTTCTGCTGCAATATAACCACTTTGGTAATTTTCAAATACCACTGTGTCCCATTTACAGTCATCAAAATATCTATCTACAATAACTGTAGGCACATCAAGCTTGTCTAATGTGGATTTTAAGTTTTTAGCATAGGTTTTATTCTTATAGCTAGATGCTGGTGTAAGGATAACCCCTCGTACCTGTTGTTGTTCTAGCATAGATAGTGCTTTAAGTTCTTTGTCAGCACTGTTTTGAGTATCACAGCATATTACAGAAAATCCATGCTCGTCTGCAATTTCATTAATTCCCTTTAACAGTTCACCAAAGAAACTATTGTCAATCTCAGGGATAACCACACCGATAGTATTACCAACCTTCTTTGATAGTGTTATTGCTGCTGCTGAAGGCTTATATTGGTGTGCTCTGATTATTTCTTCCACTCGCTTTCTGGTATCTTCGTTAACATATCCTGTGTTATTAATAACACGGGATACAGTGGACTTGGATACATTTGCCATAGAAGCAATATCTTTTATTGTTAACATTTATTGCCTCCTTGTAGAATACATAATTTGTGGAACCGTTCCCTTAGTGACTGAATGATAACACAATGATAATAAAAAAGTCAATAGCATATTAGCAAAATTGTCAATGTGACAGTTTATAAGAAGTTATATTGTAAGAAATTACTAATGAAAATATAGATAAAATAAGGGTTTTGTGTCTGTTAATTTTTAGACAAAAATACTGACCGATAAATAAGATGATAAATCTCGGCAAAAAATATAACCCCTGACTTACTTTAGAGATAAGTTAAGAGGTTATCATTTATCATTATTTACTAAAGAAAAAGATTTAAAAGTTCTACGATAGACTCCGTTTCTTTGGAAAAGTTCTCCCTTAAACTGGTCAAATCGGTGACTTGGTGCTGGTGGCTAGTTATTTTAAAGGGGCTAGAACCATTATAAACTAGAATATTAACCTTATCCCTATGTATATCTATAGTCAGTCCACCACCTAAGCTACTGTTTGCAGCTAATACATCTTCCATGAATTTATCAGTGAGTATTCTAGGATAGTCATTGTCCATAAGGTTTTTTATAGTGTATTTATGATTAAATATAGCATTAGATGTTAGATTACTTTCACTGTTATTATTGCCAATTTTTTCTACAATAGTCAATCTATCCTCTATAGGTGAGTTAGGATAACAGGTAATCCAGATTCCAGAGAATATGGTAGTGGTATTGTTGCTGTTTTCACTTTGACTTTGGACATTTTTCTTTAGAAGTACATGGCTAAACTGAAAGTTCATACCTTTGTAGATTCCCTCTACAAAATCACT
>CAYJEQ010000045.1:0-21447 GCA_964369235.1 uncultured Oscillospiraceae bacterium
ATAAATAACAGATAACATAGATATAAGCCATTATTAGGCTAGAAAAGGGGTTAATAGATGGAACTACATAGACTGGACAAAATACTTGCACAGCAGTCTACCCACTCAAGAACCGATGTGAAAAAGCTAATTAAAAAAGGTTTGGTTGTGGTAAATGGACAGGTTTGTAAACAATCGGATATGAAGATTAATATAGAGGAAGATATAGTAAAGGTACAAGGGGAACAGGTTGTCTTAAAGGAGCATGTTTATATTATGATGAACAAGCCTACAGGGGTGGTTTCGGCTACCGAGGACGGTAGATTTCCCACTGTGGTGGATATACTGCCAGAACATCTCATGAGAAAGGGCTTATTCCCTGCTGGACGCCTTGATAAGGATACAGTGGGATTTATGCTTATAACCGATGACGGTGCCTTTGCCCACAGTATACTCTCTCCTAGACGCCATGTGTCCAAAACCTATCTAGTGGGATTGGACAAACCTGTAGAGGAAAGTTTAGCTAAGGAGTTTTCCACAGGTGTGGTAATAGGTGAGGATAACTGTAAGCCAGCACAGCTTAATTTTATTAACACAGAGGACAGAAGTGTGGTGGAGGTAATCCTTACAGAGGGGTTGTACCATCAGATTAAAAGAATGTTTGCCAAATACGGTTATGAGGTAGTGTACCTAAAGCGAACAGCCATAGGAAAACTGCCACTGGACGAAAGCATACCAGAGGGACAGGCTAGGGAGTTAACCCCACAGGAACTTTTGCAGATACAGCAGAGGGATTAGTGGGATATTTCGCTGGTAAAAAAATACTTTTGCCAGATGTAGTTTCTTAACTTTGATTTTCTGATTGGTTTGCTTAGATTTCTTTGTAATTTATCACTAAGACATATGAATAAATTTTGACTAAAATATGAATGAAAAATTAATATTTCTTAAAATATGCACTTTGCTTCAAATTTTTCTACAAAATTAGCTAAAATTGCTTATTTTTCATGCAATTTACTGTTGCATTATTCTTAAGAATTAGGTAATATATATATGTAGCGATTTAATTTAACTAAAATAATTGTATTATTTCACAGGAAAAGAGGATGGAACATGTCAAACAGATTATTCCAAGGAATTGTTCATCAAATGAGAGACTCTATTGATAGAGTTATCGGGGTAGTAGACGAGACTGCAACTGTTATATCTTGTAGCGATCTTACAAGAATTGGCGAAACAAGCGAATACCTAGTTCTTGACCTAAATGACAGTCAGGATATCTTTGTAAGAGATGGGTATACCTACAAGCCATTTGGCTCTAGAGCAAAAAGCGAATACGCTGTATTTGTAGAAGGTACTGACGATATGGCAGTAAAATTCTGCAACCTACTAGCTATCTCCCTATCTAGCATCAAACAGTATTATGATGAAAAATACGACAGAAATAATTTTATCAAGAATGTTATCCTAGACAACATTCTACCAGGTGACATCTATGTTAAGGCGAGAGAGCTTCACTTTAATACTGACATCACCCGTGTAGCACTGCTTATAAGAATTGTTTCAGCTAATGATATCTCTGCCTTTGATGTTATTCAAAACCTATTCCCAGACAAGCAGAAGGATTTTGTATTTAACATCAGCGAAACAGACATTGTACTAGTTAAAGAAATTAAAAACAATATCGAAACTAAAGATCTTGAGAAACTTGCATGTTCTATTGTTGATACACTGGGCAGCGAGTTCTACACCAAGGTTGTTGTAGGTATCGGTACTACCGTTGTAGGGGTTAAGGATCTAGCTCACTCCTTTAAGGAAGCTCAGGTTGCCCTAGAAGTAGGTAAGGTATTTGATACTGAGAAAACTATTATCAGCTATGATAATCTAGGTATTGCTAGACTTATCTATCAGCTGCCAACAACTCTGTGTGAAATGTTCCTTAGAGAGGTATTTAAGAGAGGCTCTATTGAAAGCCTTGATCAGGAAACTCTGTTTACAATACAGAAGTTCTTTGAAAACAACCTAAATGTATCCGAAACTTCAAGAAAACTATTTGTACATAGAAATACTCTAGTGTACAGACTAGAGAAGATTAAGAAGCTAACAGGACTAGATCTAAGAGAGTTTGACCATGCGATTATCTTTAAGGTAGCTCTAATGGTTAAGAAATATCTAACTGCTAACCCTGTTAAATACTAAAATCAAATTATACTTTAACATGATACCTTTTAACTGTTAGAACTTTCTAACGGTTAAAAGGTTAATGTGGATTTATAATAAGAAAGGCATGGGCTTACGAGTGATTAATTTTTCCGGCGTGTCACTGGTCTATCCCAACGGTACAAACGCTCTAAGAGATGTTAATTTTACCGTAGAGAAAGGCGAGTTTGTATTTGTAGTTGGCCCGTCTGGAGCTGGTAAGAGCAGTATTATTAAGACTCTGCTCTGTGAAGAGAGCCCCTCAAAAGGTGTAGTCCGTGTAGGAGAATACAATCTAACTAGGATAAAAAAGAAAAAAATACCTGAGTACCGTAGAACCCTAGGGGTGGTTTTTCAGGATTTTAGACTGATACCTAATATGACTGTATACGACAATGTGGCATTTGCACTTAGGGTGACAGGCGTTCCCAGCAAACAGATAAAAACAAGGGTTCCCTATATCCTATCTCTAGTGGGATTAACCCAGAAGGCAAGAAGCCTGCCTGCCCATCTATCAGGTGGGGAGCAGCAGCGTGTTGCACTGGCTAGAGCATTGGTTATTAATCCTAAGCTGATTATTGCCGATGAGCCTACTGGTAATATCGATCCAGAGCTATCCTACGAGATAGTGGATCTACTAAGCGAAATTAATAAATGTGGAACAACCATTATTATGGTTACCCATGAGCATGACCTAGTAGAAAAATTTAATAGGCGTGTAATCACCATAGAAAAAGGCACAGTTGTTGCCGATAGTGGAAAGAAGGTGGATTATGCGTGGTAGTAGTTTTTTCTATCTTGTAAAAGAAGGGGCAAGGAATATTCTTGCTAATAGAATGATGTCCTTTGCTGCTATAGGGGTGCTTATATCCTGTATGCTTCTAATTGGTGGAGCAATACTATTTTCCTTTAATGTAGGGCAGATTATTAACTATGTAGAGGATCAAAACGAAGTTGTAATATTCCTTGAAGCAAATTTACCAGAATCTGAGATTAATTCTATAGAGATGGAGATTGAATCCATAGGGAATAATACCAATATACTCTTTGTCAGTGGTGAAGAAGGTTTGGAGCAGTGGATAACCTCTCTAGGTGAAGACGGTGACTATCTTCTAGGGCTACAGGACGAGGAGATTCTGCCAGACTCCTTTAGGGTTATGGTGGACGATATGTCCATTCTGGTGGAAACAGTTTATAGCTACGAGAATATGCTTGGAGTTGAGAAGGTATCAGCACCTTATGAATTTGCTGAGACCATTGTAAACCTTCAGACAATAGTGTATTTTGGTGGGGCGGTTATTGTTAGTATACTGGTGGCAGTATCTATTATTATTATAGGTAATACCATTAAGATTACTATTTTTAGCCGTAGTAGAGAGATTGACATTATGAAGATGGTTGGAGCGACCGATAACTTTATTAGAATGCCCTTTGTTATTGAGGGGATTATACTAGGGCTTGTGTCAGCTACTATAGCATTTATGCTACTGTGGGCTGGTTATGAGGGTGTTCTTAGTTGGATGGGGGAAAACTCCCTAACACTATTTGGGGACTTTACCAGTAGTATGATAGAGTTTTCTACAGTGGCTTCATCAATATTCTTAGGGTTTGTAGTAGGGGGAACTGGAATAGGCTTTCTAGGTACACTAATATTCCTACGCAAACACCTTAAAATGTAGCAGTATACATAATAGTTTGAAAAGTGTTTTAAAACACAGGGTTATTGTTTAAAGGTTGTGTAGTATTATCAGCTAGAACAGTAAAATAATGTAGAAAATAGCTGTAGATAGTTTGAATATGGGTTTTCCGACGAGGTGTTATACTAGACTATAGGTGGGAAACTACCTATGTGCTAGTAGAGGGCAAAAGCCCTAACCTCAAGAAAGGCATGGTCATAAAAATGTTAAGTTTTAAAGGTAAGAAAAGAATACTGTCTATATTTATGAGTGCTGTATTTATATTGAGTATGGCATTTATGAGTACGCCAGCAACAGCTAATGATTACAAAGCTCAGATAGAAGATCTGAACAGTAAGTATGAACAGCTAGAAGAAGAACAAAAAGAGATTAATCAGAACCTTGCAGATGCAAAAAACGAACTGGAAGAAACACTAGCTGAGAAGAAGTATATAGAAAGTCAGATAGCTAATACATATTCTCAGATAGAGGTACTTAGTGAGAAAATTTCCATACTGGAAGGGGAAATAGCCGATAAACAGCAGGAAATTGCTGATACTAAGGCTGATATTGAGGAAACCTATGCACTGTTTGTACAGAGACTGAGAGCTATGTACATGACAGGGGAAAGCACCACTATGGGGTTACTTCTAGGGGCTGATAGCTTCTCAGAGTTTCTAACCCATATGGAGGTTGTGGGACGCATAGCAGAACACGATACCGAGATACTAGAGTATCTAGTGGACATGCAGATGTTTCTAGAGGAAACCGAGGCAGGTTTACAAAACGACATGGCAGAACTTGATCAGAGCAAACTAGATATGGAAGCTAAACAAGCACAGCTAAGTGGACAGAAAGCTCAGGTTGAGGATCAGATACAGGATTTAAATGCTTTGGAGTCACAGTTTAAATCTGACGCAGCTGCCCTTGCTGCTCAATTAGAGCAGGTACAGGACGAGATTGATGAGATATATGCTCTAATCCAGTCTGAAGGGGATTACATAGGTGGTATACTGGCTTGGCCAGTACCAGGATTTGCTACAGTTACCTCTGACTTCGGTTGGAGATTTGGTGGTAGTGACTACCACACAGGTATAGATATTGCCGGTTGGAACTCTAAGGGTGTAGGGGTTAATACCCAGAACATTGTTGCTGCTAATAGTGGTAAGGTGGTAATGGTACAAAATTCCTATGTACAGGGCTATGGTTATGGCAAGTATGTAATTATCGATCACGGTGGTGGTGTATCCACACTCTATGGTCACTGTAGCTCCATTAATGTGTCCATTGGACAAACTGTGTCCCGAGGGGAAACCATCGCTAAGGTGGGAAGCACAGGTTGGTCCACCGGTCCACATCTACACTTTGAGGTAAGAGTGGACGGAAAATACACTAATCCTTGGCCTTATTTAGGTTAATTTGGGATTTATAGGTGCAAAAATAGTTAATTTAAGATTATTTATATTAAATTTTATAAAAACTATTGCAATTATACTTTATTTGTGATAACATATTACTGTTATTCAAGAATACGAGAGAGGTGAATTATAATGAAACAGGGTATTCATCCAAACTACAACCAGACAACAATCACTTGCGCTTGTGGTGAAGTGATCGAAACAGGTTCTACAAGGAACGATATCAGAGTAGAAATTTGCTCCAAATGCCATCCTTTCTTCACAGGTAAGCAGAAGCTTGTTGATGCTGGCGGACGTGTTGATAGATTCAAAAAGCGTTTCGGTATGGAAAAGTAATATAACTACTATGAAGGCGATGCAGTTGCATCGCCTTTATTTCGTTGGTAGATTAGAGATAAGGTGGCTAGTATAAAATATCCATGTTGGGGTATTTTTCATTAATGTAATAATCGAAAGTTTACCATAGCGAAAATCAATCTGTCATAGCCACAGAAAACATATAGGAAGGAAGGGTCATTTATATGAATAGCTATATTACTGTAGAAGGTTATGCCGAAGCTGAGTTTGTGGAGAAGAAGTCTAGATTTATCGGCTATATTAACCATGTGGAAACCGAAGAAGAAGCTGTTGCCTTTGTTAATAAGATTAAGGAACAACACCGACAGGCTAACCACAATGTATATGCCTATATCCTTAGAGATGGCCAGATAAAAAGATATTCCGATGACGGTGAGCCTCAAGGCACCGCAGGGATACCTACCTTAGATGTGTTAACCAAAGAAAATCTAGTGGACACCTGTGTGGTGGTTACTAGGTATTTTGGTGGGGTAATGCTAGGTGCTGGGGGATTGGTACGAGCCTATTCCCAAGGTGCTAAGGTAGCTGTAGATGCAGCTAATATACTTAACATGACCCCATGTGTAGAGCTGTCCATGGATATTGACTACACTATGTATGGTAAGGTAAGCTACATAATACCTAAATATCAGGTAAAAACTATTTTAAGTGATTTTGGGGCTTTGGTGAAGCTTGTTATTCTTATAGAGGAAGATAAGCTAGATGCCTTTAAAAAAGAGCTTACTGAGATAACCTCAGCAACTGTACACCCTTATGAGGGTGATAGATATTACCACCCAGTTTAAAGATGTATATAATATAAGGTGAGTTTCTACATAGTAGGGATTATCATTTATACAGTGAAAAAACATCTACAATGTCGAATATTATCGAATCATATTACTATTTGTATAATAAATACTTATAAATAAATTTAATTTAAAAAATGGTAGGAAAACTATTTTTTTTTGAGTATACTATATTAAGACTATAAATCTAATACCTAGCTTATTTATTTTACACATTTATCTGTTAAGGAGTGAACTGATGTTAAATCCTAGAGAATATAGCGAAAAAATTGAAGCAGATACCCTATCTCCCTATGCCACTAAGGTAGTAGATACCAAGGGCAGACAGGAGCCCATAGAACCCTGCCCCTACAGAACAGCTTTTCAGCAGGATAGGGATAGGATAATCCATTGCAATTCCTTTAGGCGTCTTAAACATAAAACTCAGGTTTTTCTCTCTCCTGAGGGGGATCACTACCGTACAAGGCTAACCCACACCCTAGAGGTGTCCCAGATTGGCAGAACGGTGGCAAGGGCAGCTAGACTTAACGAAGATCTAGTAGAGGCTATTGCTATGGGACATGATTTAGGACATACGCCCTTTGGTCATGCTGGTGAGCAGGCATTAGATGATGTGTGTAGCCTAGGTTATATTCACGCCCAGCAAAGTGTTAGGGTGGTAGAGGTACTGGAGAATGACGGTAAAGGCCTTAATCTTACCTTTGAGGTAAGGGACGGCATAGCCCACCACTCCTCTAGTAATGTAGCCTCAACTCTTGAAGGTAGACTGGTAAGATATGCTGATAAGATAGCCTATATGAACCACGATATTGAGGACGCCATTAGAGCTGGGGTGCTAACCCAGTCGGATATACCTTGGCAGATTAAGTACCATCTAGGCAATGATAAATCCCAAAGGATAACAACCTTTGTTGCCTCCCTTATTGAGAATACTAAGGAAGATGTAGCCATGTCCCCACAGATTATGGAGATGTACAATCTATTAAGGGGATTTATGTTTGAAAATGTATATAATAATCCCATTGCCAAAGGGGAAGAGGTAAAGGCTAAGGATTTAATAAGATTTATGTATACATATTTTGTTGGGGATCCTAGTAAGCTCCCTAGCAGATATCAGCAAATAGCAGAACATTGGGGTGTAGAGCGTGCAGTGTGTGATTATATCTCAGGTATGAGTGACAGATATGCAGTAAGTCTATATTCCTCCTTGTTTATTCCTAAATCTTGGACAGTTTAGACTGTTATAATTTATTGAAATAAATTTAACAGGAAAGTTCTCAGTTTTCAGTATAAATTGTTAAAACAAGTTTTAACAATACTGAAATTTGCTAACTGCCAGCTTGCTGGCAAGGGAAATACACTGAGAACATTTCAGACTCAGCAGACTATAGTTTGCCAGCAACTGAAATACACTAGGAACATTAAATACATAGAAAGGAAGTGATGATATGGCTTTGCCAGAAAGTTTTATAGAAGAGTTAAAATACCGAAGTGACATAGCCCAGACCATTTCTTCCTATGTTAATTTAAAGCGAGCTGGAAGAATGCACAAAGGCCTCTGTCCTTTTCATTCGGAGAAAAGCCCTTCTTTTACAGTGTATAACGACAGCCAGTCCTTTTATTGTTTTGGTTGTGGTGCCGGTGGAGATGTGGTTACATTTATTAAGAAGATAGAAAATCTAGAATATATTGAGGCGCTGAAATTTCTAGCAGAGAAAAATGGCATAACCTTCCCAGAACAAGGGGTGGAGGATAAAACCATTAAGCTAAAGCAAGATGTTCTTGCCATTAATCGTGAGGCTGCAAGGTTTTATTATAATAACCTTAAATCACCTCAGGGAGAAGTGGCTAAGGAATATCTCCTTAACCGAGGACTTACAGGTAAGACCATAGGAAGCTTTGGCATTGGGGTGGCTTTTGAGGCTTGGGATCATCTCTATAAACATCTTAAAGGTAAAGGTTATACAGATTATGCTATTCACAGTGCCGGACTTATTAATAGTAATAATCGTGGTGGATACTATGATGTATTTAGAAATAGAATAATATTCCCCATTATGGATTTAAGAGGGAATGTTATTGGCTTTGGTGGGAGAAATATGGGGGATAAAGGTCCTAAATATCTTAACTCCTCAGACACTCCAGCCTTTAAGAAAAGCCGAAATTTATTTGCCCTTAACTTTGCAAAGAAGTCGGTAGCTGATGGGATTATACTTGCTGAAGGCTATATGGATGTAATCGCCCTTCATCAAGGGGGATTTCCCTATTCTGTGGCTACACTGGGAACAGCCCTTACAGCTGAACAGGCTAGGATAATAGCCAGTTATACTGGTGAGGTTATTATAGCTTACGACTCAGACGAAGCTGGGGTAAAGGCAACTCAACGAGCTATAAAACTGCTAGAGGAAACAGGGGTTAATATTAGAGTCCTTACCCTAGAAGGGGCAAAGGATCCTGATGAATATATAAAGAAGTTTGGTGCGGCTAGGTTTAAACTGCTTTTAGAAGGCAGTGCAGGTAGCACCGACTATGGTATAGAAAAGCTAAAGAAGAAATACAATCTACAAACTAGCGAAGGCAAGGTTAATTTCATTAAGGAGTTCTGTGTTTATATAGGACAGCTTAACTCCCCAGTGGAAAGGGATATATATATATCCAAAATTGCTAGTCAGCTAGAGGTGGACAAGCAGGCTTTAAAGGAGCAGGTTGCCACAGCTGTTAAGCGCAAAACCAGACAACAACGGTATGAGAGGGATAATTCCCTACAGCTGTATAATCAGCCAGTAGATCCTAGAAAAGATCCACAGCGCAGTAAATTTTTAAAATATGCAGTGGCAGAGGATAAACTCCTAGGGGCGCTGATAAAAAATCCCGATTACTATGACAGGTTAAAGGATTTATTACAGCCTAAGGATTTTCTCACCGATAAGAATAGAGAGATATTAGAGATAATCTATAGTAGATTATCCAGTGGACAATCGGCAACTATGATGGACATAGCCCCTTTGTTACAGGAGGATCAACTAGGTCATATAAGTGGAGTGGTTGCCTCAGTGTGGGAGATGGATATTACACTGGAGGAAGCTATTGACTACACACAGCGTATTAAAGAATACGACAATATGAGTGATCCTAATAATATTGTACAGCAGTCAGAAGAAGATATATTAAAATACATACAGGGGCTAAAGAAATAGCTCTATACAGGAGGATTAAAAGTGGCTACAGAAAACAAAAAGAATGTATTAGCAGATCTAATTGAACAGGGTAAGCAGAAAGGTAAGCTGACTACTAAGGAGCTTAATGACGCATTAGAAGAGATGGATTTTGATGTAGAACAGCTTGAGCAGTTCCATGAAGTGTTAGAAAGCAATAATATTGAGATAATCGAGGATTTAGCTACAGCTGCTGATGAGCTGTTTACCATGCCTAAGCTGGATCCACAGGATTTAGAGGTATCTCTATCTGCTGAGGGTATTAGCATTGATGACCCAGTTAAGGTATATCTTAAAGAGATTGGTAGAGTAACTCTACTAAGCTCTGAGGAAGAAATTGACCTTGCTACAAGAATGTCCCAAGGTGATCTGAAAGCAAGAAAAAGACTAGCTGAGGCAAATCTAAGACTTGTTGTAAGTATTGCTAAGAGATATGTTGGTAGAGGGATGCAGTTTTTAGATCTAATTCAGGAAGGTAATCTAGGTCTTATTAAGGCTGTTGAGAAGTTTGACCATACTAAAGGGTTTAAGTTCTCCACCTATGCTACATGGTGGATTAGACAGGCTATTACCAGAGCTATTGCCGATCAGGCAAGAACAATTCGTATACCTGTACATATGGTAGAAACTATTAATAAGGTTAAAAAGGTAAGCTCCCAGCTACTACACAAAAATGGTCATGATCCATCTGCTGAGGAAATTGCAGCTGAGATTGATATGAGTGTAGATAAGGTTAGAGAGATTATGAGGGTGGCACAGGAGCCAGTTTCCCTAGAAACTCCTATTGGTGAGGAAGAAGATAGCCACCTAGGTGACTTTATTGAAGATGCTGATGCACCAGCACCGGCAGAAGCAGCTTCCCACACTATGCTAAAAGAGCAGTTAAGTGAGGTACTACAAACTCTTACCGAAAGAGAAGAAAGAGTACTAAGACTGCGTTTTGGTTTAGCTGATGGCAAGAGCAGAACCCTAGAAGAAGTTGGTAAAGAATTTAATGTAACTAGAGAGCGTATCCGTCAGATTGAAGCTAAGGCACTTAGAAAACTAAGACATCCTAGCAGATCCAAAAAACTAAAGGATTACCTAGATTAATAGGTTATATATCAATTGTTGGGGTGCCTTCCCTGGCCGACGGTGAGGGAAATCCCCCCCAAAAAATTTAAACAACAATTTGTTAAAAAACCAATAATAAAAATAAAAAACTATATATAATCTTATAGCATAAATCCCCCTGCTTTGTTGCAGGGGGATTTATTGTATATATGGTTATAACTGAAATTCATCTATAAATTCCTGTAGCTGATTTACAAATCTTGATAGGTGAAAACCATCACATACACTGTGATGTACCTGTATGGCAAGGGGGATTAAGGTTTTACCATGGCTATTAAAATACTTCCCCAGTGTAAATATAGGCAGAAGATAATCATAGCCTTTTTGTAGATTTAAGTTAAACCCTGTAAAACTAGCCCAAGGTATCATAGAAACGCTAAATATATTTGGCTGTGGTAAAGCTTTGGTAATCTTGTAATTACCTCCATACTCTGACAGGTCCTTATGATAGCTTTTTACAAACTCATTAAAATCACTGGTGTAGCTAGTCCATATATTAGTGATGGTTTCGCTATCACTGTGAAATACACTGTAACTAGGATTACTATAGCTGTAGTATCCCAGATTTTTATCACTGTCAAAATCCATTCTAAATTCCTTATGGCTATTTACCATATAGGATATGCAGTATAAAATACTAGGGAAAAATTTTATACCTGTTCTTTGGGTTTCCTGTAAAAGCTTAGTTATATCTAGGTTAACAGTCATACTATAGGTACAGGGTATATTATTAAGGTAGTTATTATAGCTATCTTTTCTTGTCCAGTTTTCCATATCTATTTTTATAAATTCCATATTGTAATAATGCCTTTCTAAAAGTCGATGTTTTAGCTATCAAAAAGTTTAGGGGTTAGTTTATCCATTAGCATTGCCCCTATTGGTGCTGTAATTAGTATAGTCACCACCGACATAGACAGAATAAGCTCCCCAGAGGCAAGACCCATTGTTAGAGGTATACCTCCTATGGCTGCCTGTACTGTGGCTTTAGGGCAGTAGGACACTATGGCGAAAAGTTTATGGGACTTAGGGAGATTGCTAGGCTTTAGAGATAGATATATCCCCAAAGCTCTTACTAGATTTACTGCCATTAGTAGCACTATAGCTGACACTCCCATAGCAAGGGCGTAGTTTACATCTATTAAAGCACCTACTAACACAAATAAAAATATCTGTGCCCCCTCCCATAGAGAGCGATATACCTTAGTTAAATCACTGGTTAGGGTAGGGTTTGATACCTTTACAGCAAAGCCCATTGCCATTACCCCAATAAGCCCTGAATAGGGGATAATAGGTTTTATACTTTCTTCCAGTGCAACTAGTACAAAGGAGGTTGCCAGTAACATCATTGCAGAAAGGGTGGTGTGGAGATTTAATTTATCTAAGGATATAGCCATGATTTTTCCTAGGGTAAATCCAATAATAATCCCCAGTATTATAGATACAGGTATAAGTATTATGGAGATAGGGGTTATTTCCTGTCCTGATAGTAAATCTAACACACTGTAAAAAAGTATAATAACCAGTACATCATCTGCCGAGGCTGCTGTCATTATCATCTGTGGTATTGATTTATCCTTTACTCTTTTATCATTTATTAGGGATATCATTTTAGGTACTATTACTGCTGGGGACACTGCTGCAATAACCGTTCCCAGTAAGGCTGCTTCTATTATACTGCACCCAAATATTATAGGGGCAAATATCATACTAGCCACTATCTCAAAAAAAGCAGGCATAAAACAAAGCAGCCCTGTAGAAAGCCCTGTTTTTCTAAGAATAGATATATCCATACTAAGTCCAGCCCTTGTAAGTATAATAATTAAGGCAATCTGTCTTAAAGTAGGGGACAGTTCATATATACTGCTGTCCAGCCCATTTAGTAGAGAGGGGGAGAGGAGTATACCTCCTATTAACATACCTATTAGTGGAGGAAGTTTAAGTAGGTTGGCTAGTTTACCTAGGCTTATTCCCACTATTAAAATTATAGCTAATCCAAGTAACATAGTATCATTCCTTTCGGTGGATTACAAAAAAGCTGATGGCACTGCCTTAGGGGCATAAGTCATCAGCAATATTATTAAATATATAGGGTTGGGGAAAATAACATTCCCTTTATTAAAATTCCTTACTAATAAAAGTTTATACCATTATATAGCATATGTCAAGGGGAAGATGGATATAAGGGCAGTATGGTATAAATATTCCTTGAAACTTTCTTTCAAACTAATCACTTCCCTGTAAAGTTAGGCATATGTATATCCTCGGTTGTATTAAACTTAGGCATAAGGGAGGGTAGCATTAGGCTACCTCTTTTTATTGAGCTTTTGCCGAATTTATCCCTTATGTTATCTATGCTATCCTCTAGCTTTCTTCTTTTGTCCTCTTTGCTGTGATCCACAAAGAAGTTAAGCTGTTTACCACTGTCACTATTATATATGTGGATAGCCCTTACCCCTAAAGCCCTAATATTATTTTCCCATTTCCAGTGTTTTAGTAGTAGTGCTATGGCTGAGTTTGATATTATATGGGTGTCACAGGTGGGAGAGAGGAATTTATCTGTTTGTTCCTGTACACAAAAGTGAGGATCCTTTACATAGAGGGAAATTCCTCCACAGAGGAGATTATCCTTTCGCAGGCGACTGGCTACCTTTTCGCTAAGGGCTAGTATAACCTGATTAGCTTCCTCTATAGTAGATAAATCCTTTACACAGGTAGTGGAATTACCTACACTTTTTGCCTCGGAGATAAAATCCTGATGGGCAACAGCTGTATTGTCATAACCGTTGCACCACTGCCACAGCTTAAAACCATTCTTGCCAAAATGCTTCTCCATATACTGAGGATTACACTGGGCAATATCCCCTATGGTATAAATCCCCACCGACTTAAACCTATTATAGGTGGAGCGTCCTACACCCATCATGTCACAGGCTGGTAGGTGCCATAGCTTTTCCTTAAAATTCTCCCTAGTAATTACCGATACTGCGTCAGGTTTTTTTAGGTCACTGCCCATTTTGGCAAAAATCTTATTATAGCTTACCCCAACAGAGATGGTAATGCCGTATTTGGCTTTTACTTCTTTTCTAATACGGTGGGCAATCTCCTCCCCACTGCCAAAAAGTAAGGTGCTACCTGTTATGTCCAGCCAACATTCGTCAATGCCAAAGGGCTCAACTAAATCAGTATACTGCTTATATATATCCGACACCAAACCACTGTAGATATAGTATTCCTTATAGTGAGGGGAAACTACCACTAGTTTAGGGGATTTCTGCATGGCTTGCCAGATGGTTTCCCCAGTTTTTACACCGTGGTTCTTGGCTATTTGATTTTTTGCCAGTACAATACCATGGCGATTTTTTGCACTGCCACATACAGCCACAGGAATATCCCTAAGGCTTGGGTTTAACATACATTCCACCGAAGCATAGAAATTATTTAAATCACAGTGAAGCATAACACTCATGGTAACCCCTCCTACATTAATATATACCTATTATACACGAACATATATTCTTTGTAAAGGGGTGGATTTTGTAAAAAAGTCAGATAAACAGGGGGAAATACAGGGATAAGGTAACAATGTTTTTAGTGGATATAGTATAGTCATTAGAGGGTTTTACATCTGTTAGTTACCTATTATAACAAAATTGTAACTTTTTTATTCATTTGTGTTGCTATTGATACCTAATAATGGTAAACTGTTCAGTGGAAGAGAGAGTAAAATAAAACTACCAATATGGGGTAGTTGGATAATTATAGTAATAATTCTAACCTAGATGATTATTTACAGGATGAAAGAAGAGAAAGACATGGTAACAAGTATGAGCAAAAAATTACTTAATATATTTATGGGGTGCATTGCAGTTTTGATTATACTGTGCTTTGCTTCCAGTTTTTTAAATAGTGAAAAAGATATGCTACTGACCTATGAAGAAATATCAGTAACTAAGCTTAACAGTTGGATACTTGAAAGTGATGGAGTGGATAATCCGATTAATATAGAGGAGTTTAGTGCTGGGGATGTTAATTTCCAGCCTTATAGTATTGCCACCACAGTTTCTACACAGGGTTATAAAAAACCTGTAATAATACTGGAAAGTATGCACCAAGCCTTTGATATTACTGTAAATTCTCAGATAGTTTATAGTTTTGGTCAAGATGATAGTAGTATTTTTTCTGTGCCCAATGGTGGCATATGGCACTTTGTAGAACTGCCTTATATTCAGCCAGATAATCATATAGAAATAGAGGTAGTGCCCAGTAATGATAAAACCTCCATTGGTATAATTGATATATACCTAGCCGAAGAAGGAGAAGCTGTTTTATTTCTAATCTATCAAAATGCCATGAAACTTCTTGTATCAACAATAATACTGGTTATCGGTCTTATTCTTTTGGCAACTCATATTGTTATGGCAAAAGGGCTAAAGAATAATAATCTACTATTATATCTAGGTTTATTGTCTACTAATATAGCTATTTGGTTAATTAGTGAATCAAATCTACTGCAGTTTATCACTGGAGATACCTTTATATTAGGACATCTTCCTTATTGGTCTATACAGCTATTGTTTATACCTTTTATCTTTTATGTAGATAGTATGTACACTCCTTCCCATAAGTCTATATCACAGTATTTATGTATGGCTTTTATTATTAATTTTATTCTATCCACTGTTCTTCATATGGCAGGGATAGCATATTATTATAATACATTGTGGATAGTACATTTCCTTATGCTTATTACACTGCTGTACTTTATAGCTTCCATAGTATATGAAACCTTTGCTAAAAAGAATAGGGACGCTGGGGTAATACTACTACAGATCTCATTATTAATTTTTACTGCCTTAGTAGAAATGGCTGTGTTCTATTTGGGGGATAATATGAATTCTTTAGGTGTAAGCCTTCAAACAGGAATGCTACTGTATCTATCGGCTTGTGTAATATCCGTTGCAGTAAAGGTAAGGGCTATTTGGGCTGAAAGTATGCACACCGAATATCTAAGCAAAATCGCATACACCGATATACTAACTTCCCTATTTAATAGATATGCTTTTGAAAGAGATTTAGAGTTATTTAAAGAAAGTGAAGATGTGAGAAAAACCATAGTTACCTTTGATTTAAACAATCTAAAGTATTTTAATGATAATATGGGACACCAAACAGGGGATAATTATTTGGTTCATTTTGCTGGATTAGCTAAGAAATACCTAGGAGAGTACGGAAACTGCTACCGTATAGGTGGTGACGAATTCTCAGCTATACTATATAATGCTCCCTTTGACATAGTAGAGCAAAGACTAGTTACTATTCAGCAAAAGGTGAAAAATTTTGATAAAAGTAATAAGGCTGGGGTTGCCTTTGGACATTTGCAATATGATAAAGATGAATATCCTGATATAATGGATTACATACACCACCTTGATGAAGGTATGTTTAAAAATAAGGTGATTATTAAGCAAGATATATAATCCTGTATTATAGCATTAATTAGACTATATAAAGCCTGCTGAACAACCCAAAAACATACTTATAGGTTTATTTAATATGTTTTTGGGTGTTTCAGGGTGCAAAGTTTTTAATCCATTATTATAAAAACTTTGCACTCTGAATTTGGAGTATAGCTCCAAATCCAGGCAGGCTGAAAATCTCCCATGTTAACCTCAAAATGCCCTTGTTTTGAGATACTGTGTGCTTAGCACCCAGTTATTCAGTAAGCATTATATAAGAACAAGCTAAAGTTTTACTGTAAGGTAAACTTTAGCTTGTTTATATTTTTGCCTAAAATAAAGGCTTATAGCCATGGAAAAAGCAGTGTTCTAGTTTCCTAAAACACTGCTTTATGGCTATTATATAACGCTTATAATTCTTATATGGGATTACTCTGCTGTTGTATATACTGTTAATATATCTTCAAGTGGTGTTACATCTGCAATAGGTGTATCAATAACATAAAGATTATATAGTTTGTCCATAGATGATATTACAGATACATCAGTAACATTAGTGTAGCTAATGTGCAGTTCTCTAAGCTCATCTAGATTACCTAGGCTGGATATATCGATTATTGGAGTATTATCCATATATAGACGCTCTAGAGTAGTTAGACCAGCTACAACAGATAGATCCTTAATAGAAGTGTCAGATATATCTAATTCTTCTATTATTGTACTAGCTGATAGTGGAGATAGGTCGGTAATAGCTGTATTAGCCATATATACCTGAGTTAGAGTATCAATGTTTTGTATAGTAGATAGATCTGTTAGTGCTGTGGAAGATATATTTAGTATATAGATACTATGCATATCAGCAGTAAAGGATAAATCTGTAATAGGAGTGTTCTCTAGGTCAAGGACACGTAGACCAGTAAAGTTTGCTGCAAGGGATAGATCGGTAAAATCTGTATTGCTTATATCTAGATTCATTAACCTAATTAGCCCAGCAATAGGGGTTAAATCATCACCCTTAAATCCAGAAATATCAAGAATATTAACCTGTTGAGAATTTTCTAGTGGTGATAGATCGGTAATCATATTGCCACCTAGTAGGAAGGCTTTTGACAGGGTAAGGTTTGTTAAAACGGAGATATCCTCTATTTTATTATTGCGCAGATCAAGGTAGGTAATCCCTGTTAGTGTGGATAATGGACTAATATCAGTAATAGCATTATTATCCAGTATTACTTCCTCAAGTAGAGGGAAATTAACGATATGGCTAATGTCACTAATAGCATTCTCACCTATATCAATTTTTGTTAGCTGTAGGTTAGTAGGTAGAGAAGCAAAGTTAGAGAAGTTGCTAGAAGGCAGGGTTATTGATCTTAGGTTAGTTAGGTACTTAAGGTCTTCTAGGGTAGTTATGGTTTCCTCAGCATCATTATATAGGATTATGTAAGGGATACCTGAAACCATTTCAGCTGTAATATCTGTATCCTCATCTTCCCCAAGGATAGCCTTAATCTCGGATTCAATTACAGGATCCTTCCACTCTATTACATGGGAAGGCTCCCAGTCTGCCACTGTAAGTTCAGGTGCTGGCTGGGCTACTTCGGAAGAAGCAGTCTGAGAGGAAGTGGAGGAGGTGGTAGAGGATACATCTGCTGTAGAGGAAGCTGGGCTTTCGCTACTATTGCTACAGCCAAAAAATGTTAGGGTAGCTACTAAAAGTAGCCCTAGTGTGATTTTTTTATTCATTTTATAATGTTCCTTTATAATTTACTTTTAATTTTTAGAAGTATCTTGAAAACAGTATTAGTCTACACGCAGATTAGGAACATGCTCAAAGGCACTCCAGTCAGAAATTTCTAAACCACTACCATATAGATAATTTAACTCAGTTAGTCCAACAATAGAGGAAACATCAGTAACAGCTGTATTATTAATATTTAAAGATTCTAATGCTGTAAGATTAGCAACAGGGGATATATCGGTAATTGGGCAGTAAGAAATGCCTAAATCTTTTAGAGATACAAGCTGGGATACAGGTGAGATATCAGTAAGAGAGCTGTTAAAAGAAATATCCAGATCCTCTAGTATAGTAAGAGTAGCAAGAGGAGAGATATCTGTTATGTCACCACCAGTTAAAGTAAGTTCAGTTAGATTAGTTAGGTTAGATAGAGGGGATATATCAGTTAAAAGATTATTGTTCTCAATAGTTAGTGAGTAAAGGTTAGTTAGATTTGCTAAAGGTGATAAATCTGCTATATCAATATAATATGTACCAAGAGATCCTAGATTAGTGAAATTAGCAAAGTTTTCAGGATCTGTTATAGTAGTATACATTAAAGACATATGAGTAAGGTGTTCATGGGGGATATTAGCTAGGGTTACAGTTTCGGTGTTGAATAAACTTAAAGATAAAAAATTAGGAAGTGATGATAAAGCTGATAGATCGGTAATGGTGCTTTCGTTGATATAAAGGGCTCTTAAATGATAAATATTAGCTATATCTGCTACTGCGTCCTGACCAATATTATTAACCCATAGTTCAGCTAAAGAAGGCATATCAGCAAAAACAGAAAAATCAGTAATAGCTGATGAGTCTTCCATACGCAAACCACCTAATGCAACAAGCTGTGATAAAACTGAAATATCAGTAACAGGAATTTCATCTAGGTCAAGGTACTCAAGATAGGATAGATATTTAAGGTCATCAAGATTTATATCTACAACATCATCATAGTCGCTTAGACTTAAAAAGGTTAATTCAGCTACATCACCAATGGTAATATCTCCTGATTCCATATCAATCTGCTCACGAACAGCTGCTTCAATAGTTGGATCAGTCCACTCTATTACATGGGTAGCTTCCCACTGAGGGACAACTTCTACATTAGGATAAGTGTAGGTGCTCTCAGTAGTGGAGCTATCTGTCTGGGAAGATGTTTCTCCTGTGGAGGAGGTAGCTGTAGAAGATTCTTCTGTGCTGTCTCCACAGCCGAAAAGTGTTAGTGTAGCCATTATTAGTAGGGCTAGTGTGATTTTTTTATTCATTTTATTATATTCCTTTACAGTTTAGTTTTAATGTTTAAAATATTTAGAAAATAAGATTAGCCTTATTTTTGGATAGAAATACCTTCCAAGCTACTCCAGTCAGAAACATCTAAATTACGACCATATACAGTAGATAAATTAGGAAGCTGAGCAAGAGGAGAAACATCGGTAATATCTATATCATTCATAGATAAATATTTTAATGTTTCAATATTAGCAAGAGGAGATATATCAGTAACTGGACAGTAACTAATATTTAAATCTGTTATAGCTACTAGCTGTGACAGAGGTGAGATATCAGTAAGAGATAAGTTAGCACTAAGGACTAAATCTTCTAGCAGAGGAAGATTAGCAATAGGAGATATATCTGTTATGTTGGTGAAAGATATGCCTAGGTCAGTTAGATTAGTTAGACTAGATATTGGTGATAGATCAGTTATAGAATCGTTATACTCAATAACCAGTGAGTGAAGGTTAGTAAGACCTGATATAAGTGATAGATCTTCCATATCAATATGATTCAGATAAAGATATCCTAGATTAGTGAAATTAGCAAAGTTTTCAGGATCTGTTATAACAGTACCCACTAAAGTCAGACTATCTAGTTGTTCATGGGGGATATTAGCAAGGGTTACAGATTCAGATTGGGATATACTTATATCTGAAAGTTTTGGAAGTGATGATAGAGCACTTAGATCGGTAACAGAACTTTTACTTAAACGAATCCTTCTTAAAGAAGGGATATTAGTGATATCTGCTAAGGTATCCTCAGTAGCACCAGTAATTGATAGGTCAGTTAAAGAAGTCATATCAGCAAAAACAGAAAAGTCGGTAATAGACGCAGTGTTTCCTATGGTTAATTCTCTTAATGCAGCATGCTGTGATAAAACCGAAATATCAGTAACAGGTACTTCTCCTAGGTCAAGGTACACAAGATAGGATAGATATTTAAGGTCATCAAGATTTATATCTACAACATCTTGAAAAGAATATAGACTTAAATGAGTTATTTCAGCTACATCTGCAATGGTAATATCTCCTGATTCCATACTAATTTCTTTACGAACAGCTGCTTCAATAGTTGGATCAGTCCACTGGATTACATGGGAATCTTCCCACTGAGGGATAATTTCATTAGATGGATTTGTAGTTGTAGTGGAGCTACCTGACTGAGAAGTTTCGCCAGTGGAGGAAGTTGGTGCTTCACCATTATCACTACAGCCGAAAAGTGTTAGAGTAGCAACTACAAGTAGTGCTAGTGTGATTTTTTTGTTCATTTAATGAATCCTTTCAAATAGGTGTAAAATGTTTATATAATAAGGTACACCTACCATGTTTTTTAACTATTTAGTTAAACAGTGTTTTATATAGGGTTACTGTAACCCCAGGGTGACAGTAGTCGAACCCGCACTGCCCAAAACAGACCATTTTTGGCATTTTGTCACCTTTATTCCTCGCCTTGCGGCAAGCAGGGCTTCGTCATTCAGATGCCAAACTGCACAAAACTGCATAGTTTTGGGTGCCATGCAGTTTTACCAGAGATAATTTTTGCTAAGACAATGAAAAGCCTGTAGATAATACTTTATGTATTATCAAAGGTTTTAAAGCAGTATTAGTGAAAATTATACTGTTAAAACCAGCGTGTGTTCGGCTACTGTCACCCTAGCCTATATCCAGTATAATGGAATAGTAGGGGGCTGTTTAACCGGAGTCTACTGACTATATAAGCAACATTTATATAGCTGTAGCGGGAAATAATGTAACTATATGTAGCATATATAGTTATATTGTTTGGGTAATCAATATGATATTATATTAGAAATATAGGCAATTGTAAATTAAATTGTAAAATTATTCCAAATTAATAGCGAAATATACAAATCAAGTACACTAGTAATATATAAGATAGATATATTTTAGGCAAAAACTACAACAAACTAAAGTGATACTAAGATGAAATCACTAATAAATAAAGACAAAATACTGATATATGATGACTAAAGTTCATTTTTAGAAAATAAGTAGGTGGTGGGAAAGTGATAAATAATGCTTACTGAATAACTGTGTGCTTAGCACACAGTTATAGGTCGCCACAATATTGTGGCGATTTAACCTCAAAACAAGGGTGTTTTGAGGTTTATAAATGAATTCAGTCTGCCTGAATTTGGAGCTATACTCCAAATTCAGAGTGCAAAGTTTTTATA
>CAYJEQ010000046.1:0-20987 GCA_964369235.1 uncultured Oscillospiraceae bacterium
ACATATTAAATAAACCTATAAGTATGTTTTTGGGTTGTTCAGCAGACTTTAATTAGCAATTATAGGATAGTTATTAGTTAATAGCCTCTGGTCTACGGGAGTTACATCTAATAAAGTTTCTCCCTCACCTAGTAGTGTAGGCTCATTAACTAAGTTTTCCTCTTCCACAGATATTTCATCTTCTGTGGCTGGTTCTTCTGGTCTTTCTAGATAGGTATCACCTTCACCGTATTTCATAAAATACTCATCAAATATAGCCTTGGCTACTGGCGCCCCTGTATAACCATGCCAACCTTTTTCTATTACCACTGCTATGGCAATCTCTGGATCATCTGCTGGAGCAAAGGCAATAAATACCGAGTTTGGCTCTACTGCTGTTTCTGGAGTACCTGTTTTAGAGGCTACATCTACAAAATAATCTCCAAACACCATGGAGGCTGTTCCCCCTGGACGAGATGCCATAACCATGCCATCTATTACCGTTTCAAAAACCTCATCATCTACATAATCCATATCCACTACCACCTGTGGCTGTCTTTCATAGATAACTTCTTCCATGTCGTAGGAGTATATGCTTTTTATTATATTAGTGTCCATTCTTTCCCCACGATTAGCTATAGTTGCTGTGTAGTTTGCCAGCTGTATTGGGGTAAACTCATTATACCCCTGTCCAATAGCACTGGATATTGTTCTACCATCAGTCCATATATCCCCTACTGAAGCAGCAACCTCTGGGGAGGATAGTATTCCACTGCCTTCACTTAGCTCTACACCAGTTTTTTCCCCTAGGCCTAAATCCAGTGCATATCTATTAATATTATCTATACCTAGTCGTCTACCTACATCATAGTAGTAGATATTACAGGACACCCTTAAAGCATTCTGTACATTAATATCCCCATGAAATCCCAAACATCTAGGCTGATAATCATCATAATGGGTGTACACCATTCCACAGTAAACTGTGGAGGTAGCATCTTCAATTTCCTCATTTAGTGTTGCTATGGACACTGCTGGTTTATAGGTGGATCCTGGTGCGTATCTACCTAATAGTGCTCTATTAAACATTGGATTTAACGGATCAGAGATAATCTCATTATAATCCTCATTATATCTATTAAGGTCATAGGTTGGATAGTTAATAGATGCTAGTACATCACCGGTTTTAACATCTATTGCTACCACTGCTCCAGCATTAGCTTCCTTACCCTGTCCCTCTGGGGCTGTTTCGTTAAGGTATTTAATCTGGTTTACCAGTGCTTCATAACCTACCCTTTGAATATCGCTATCAATGGTTAGCTCCACTGTATTACCGGGAACTGGTGTGACTTCCTGTGTAAACTCCACCAGATTACCATCACTGTCTAAAACAATGCTACTCTGTCCATCCTCACCTCTTAGCTCATCTTCGTAAAGTAGCTCCACACCTTCTTTACCAATTAGGTCGGTGGCTATGTATCCCTCTTCCTTCTTCTGAGCAAGCTCCTC
This sequence comes from uncultured Oscillospiraceae bacterium, assembly GCA_964369235.1. Taxonomy (GTDB): domain Bacteria; phylum Bacillota; class Clostridia; order Oscillospirales; family Ruminococcaceae; genus CAYJEQ01. The sequence continues at coordinate 1,489 of CAYJEQ010000046.1, forward strand.
GGCAAATATAGGGCCTATTCTACCAATAATATGAGGAAGAAGCTCCCCTTCTGGGTGGTATCTTACTGCTGTTTCCAGTATATCCACCCCTACTAAATTATACCCCTGTTCCTTAATAAGCACAGCTGTGTTTACAGGAATATCCTCAGCAAAGGTATATGGGGTAGACAGATTAAATCCGCTTATCTCCATGGTATATCTAATACCTGCTAGGGTTCTCTTATCCTCTTCTGAATATTCCTCTAACTCGTAGCGTTCTACAAGCCAACCAAAAACATCTTCTGCTGAGGTGTAGTTACCTACTACCAGTAAGTTTTGTAGTCGCACTACATCATTTTCTCGATTTTCTAAAAATGTATAGGGCATAGCTGTGGATATAGGTAGCTGATCAATCCAATCTACTGCCTCTACCTTCATAATCTCTGTAAGTTCTAGTATGGTAGGGTTTTGTTCTGCTTTAGGCATAAATGCCCTGTCAAAGCTTATATTATAGCTCACACGATTAGCTGTCAGTAGCTCACCATTACGGTCTACAATCTCACCTCTTGCCACCTGAATATCCTGTGAACGGGTGGTACTTTTATTCATCATGTCCAGATAGTATTCACCATTAACTAGCTGTAGGCTAAGTAGCCTTACAAAGAATATTATCATCACTACAATAACTGCCACCGATAGTATAATAACTCGGTTTTTCACTGTTTTATTTTTATTCATATACTTATAACTATCCTTTAAACATAATCCTACTGGGATTATCTAGTTGCTGTTGAGTTTTTCTTTGAAAAACTGGCTTATAAATTCCACTAACTTAAATATTGGATAGACCGTTAGTGCTGAGTAAAATGCTGTTGGAATAAGCTGTCCCATTAAAACCACACTACTGCTTATTCCCAGCCACAACCCATAGAAAAAGTAGTATTCAAGTAGTGCTCTTATTATTAATACCCCTAGGGTAATAAGAGTGCAGTTTATAACCTTGTTGTGGATTAGATGGGTGGTAAGCAATCCTATACCCACTCCCCATATCATAAAATACAAGGAGTTAAATCCAAAAAATGTATAGGAGCTATAATCGCTTAAAATACCGATAAATGCACCAAAAAGCCCCCCTGCAAATTCTCCTTCTCTCATGGCTACTGCCACAAAGAGAGGTGCTAGGATCATGGGCTTTATGTCAAAAAACTCTAGTAGATGTGGGGTAGTCTGGATCACTAGCATTAGTATGCCTGTGGTTATATAGGCTAGTATTAGTAGCGTATATACCATTGTTTTGTTATCCTTTATCTTCCCCACCTCCATATATTGTGTGTTTTAAGTATGTTTATTCTGCTGTAGTTGTCTGTATATCAGTAGTTGTTTCCTCTGTTGAAGTTTCCTCAGTATTTTCTTCTGTGGTAGTATCATTTATAAGGGACTGGTTTTTTTCCTCTACTTGAGCTCTTATATCAGCATCTACAGTTTCATCATAGTAAAAGTCCTTAATAACCAGTACATCTTCAATATTTCTAATATCTGCTGTAGGCTCTATAATAGCGTATTTATCTATGCCACTTTCGTCGTCAAGAACCTCTAGTACAGTACCGATAATTATGCCCTGTGGATACTGTCCACCATAACCTGAGGTTAGCACTAGATCCCCCTGTTGTAGCAGGGTATCTCGGTCTAACATGGCAAAATGACAGAGCCCTTCCATAGCTAGATCAATTCTACCTCCTGCAATACCTATATCCCTAGAGCTAGAACTAATTGCACTTATCTCCACCGAGGTATCTAAAATAGTAACTACCTTAGCATATATGTCCCCAACCTCAGAAACCACCCCTACTATTCCATCGGGGGTAATTACTGTATCACGAATTTCTATACCGTGGTTTGATCCTTTATCAATGTTAAAGGAGTAGAATCTATCATCTGCATCACGAGCTATAATCATAGCTGGTTCAAAATCAAAATTTATATTTAAATCCTTAATGTCTAAAAATTCCTTAAGGTGCTGATTTTCCTGTTTATAGCTGTCATAGTCCACTAATTTCTCATTAAGTAGGCTTATTTCAGCCCTTAGTTTTTCATTTTCCTCTGCTAGATTATGGGCATTAATCATAGGGCTAAAAAAATCCCCTACACCATCATACATCATGGTAGATACCTTTTGTAGTGGTACCGTTATATATCCTATAATCTGAGAAAATATTGTGGCTGTGCCCTCCATTCTAGTTGCATTTATCATAAATCCAAAAAGAATTACAAAAACAGTAAGGAGGATTTTAAACTTGGCACTTTTAAAAAAATCGCCCATTTTAACTCCTCCTTTACTAGATTATTATTAATTTATAAAACTATAGTCGATTATATTTATTAATATTTGCCGTCGTCATCATCTGTCTGAACTTCTTTTAGTAGCTCGATATCCTCTAGTACAGATCCTGTTCCTATTGCTACACAGTCCAGTGGATCGGTGGCAATATGTACATCCATACCCGTTTCTTTGTGGATTAGCTTATCTAGTCCCTTTAGCATTGCTCCACCACCTGTTAGTACAATACCACTGTCGATAATATCAGCAGCAAGCTCTGGAGGTGTTCTTTCCAGTGTAGTTTTAATAGCGTCAATAACCACTGCTAGAGAATCAACTAATGCTTCTCTAATAGATTCTGGTGTTACATCAATATGCTTAGGCAGTCCGTCTACTAGGTTTCTACCCTTAATATTCATAGGCTCTTCCCCTTCATATGGATGTGCAGAACCAATCTTTATCTTAATATCCTCGGCAGTTCTTTCACCGATTAGCATATTGTATTTCTTCTTAATATACTGGATAATAGCATTGTCAAACTGATCTCCACCAACTCTTACAGACTTAGCTGCAACGATACCACCTAGGGAGATTACAGCTACTTCACTAGTACCACCACCGATGTCTACTACCATGCTACCTGTTGCCTCAGCTACTGGTAGTCCTGCACCGATAGCTGCTGCCATTGGCTCCTCAATAATAGATACATGACGAGCTCCAGCCTTAAATGCTGCTGCTCTTACTGCACGACGCTCAACTGCTGTTACCCCTGATGGAATACAGATAACTACTCTAGGCCTAGCCATAGAGGAGTTGTTAAATGCCTTTCTGATAAAAATCTGTAGCATATTAGCTGTAATGTCAAAGTCAGCAATTACACCATCTTTAAGTGGTCTTACTGCCACAATAGATCCTGGTGTACGACCGATAACTTCTTTAGCTTCTCTACCTACATAACGCACTACATCTGTTCTTGTGTCCACTGCTACAACAGATGGCTCACGCATAATAATGCCTTTACCCTTCATAAATACTAGGGTATTAGCTGTTCCTAGGTCGATACCGATATCTTTACCTACATTAAAATTTAGCTTCTTTAAAAACGAGAACATTAAAGCCTTCCTTCCTTAATCCTTGTGATATACCTAACACAAAAACCCAGCCTAGAATTTCTTCCAAACTGATTATATTAATCTTATTTTTTCTACAGCTATGAACCAACTGTAGACACTTCTTTATATTATACCTTGTTTTTTCCCATAGCACAACAAATTATTTTGTTTTTTTTATGTATTTTTCATGTTTTTATTGTGAATATGCCTTAAAATTACCCTTTTCCTTTAACAAGTGGACTATTTTGCAATATTAATGCCTATTTTCACTAGATTTTCATAAAGCTGATTTACTGGTAATCCCATTACTGCATAGTAGTCACCAGTGATGGATTTAACATATCTGCTACCATAGCCCTGTATGCCATAACTACCAGCCTTATCCATTGGCTCTCCAGTTTTAACATACCAGTTTATCTCCTGGGTAGTAAGCTCTTTAAACTCCACCTTGGTTTCCACTGCAAAAACCTCTGCTACACCTTCCCCAAGTATAGCCACCCCTGTGTAAACACTGTGGCTTTTGTGGGATAGTTTACTAAGCATTGCTTTGGCGTCCTTTTCATCTTTAGGTTTACCTAGTATCTCACCCTCTAATACCACTATAGTGTCAGAGCCTATAACTATATTATTTGGGTTTTGCTCGTACACCCACTGGGCTTTCTGCCTAGCTAGACTTTCTACTATCTGCTGTGGTGATAGGCTAGTATCTATTATCTCCTCACAACCAGAAACAGCCACTGTAAACTCCTTAGTAATAAGGGATAGTAGCTCCTTTCTTCTAGGTGAAGCCGACGCTAATATTATTTTATTATCCACTGTATACCTCTGTTTTCCTTAGAAATTCTTCCCAAAGCCTTTGTAACAAGCTAGGGCTATTAATATAAATATAATCTGGGCGATATTTATCCCCATCTCAAAACCAAAAGCTATCTTAATTATAGCTAAATCCAGTATCATAGGATTATTTGCAGATATTCCTATGGAGCTGCCATAGGCAAGCCATGACAGAAAGCTAACCCCCTCAGCCATAGAGGCTACTAAAGACCCCACTATGATCCCAGCTAACAAAAAAAAGATAAATATCAGATTATTTTTCATTCTACTCATTTTATAATTTGCCTCTTTTCTAGTGCTTTTACTAGCTACACTGCTTATATAAAGTTTTCCACTAGTTTTTCTAAAATAGTGGAAAACTCTCACCTTAATTTATTATAAGCTGTTACCTATCCTTTAAAGTTTATTACCACTGTGGATTTCTCGCTATTCTTATCTAGTGTATAACTATCAACCTCTGTATAAACTAGCTTTTCTCCTGCTTCTTCCACTAGATATAGATAGTTGTCTATAGTATCTATTACCTCATATCCTGTGGTGTCAGTTTTGTAGTGCATAGGCACTACTACTTTAGCATTAGTAGTCGTAGCAATATGCCTAGCTTCTTTATAGTCTATGGTGTAATGCCCACCAATAGGAATTAACATTAAATCTAAATCCATAAGCTCTTTCATCTGTTCCTCAGTTGGAATATGGCCTAAATCCCCTAGATGGGCTATCTTCAAACCACCATGGGTAATTATATGAATCAGATTTTCCCCACGAAGGGCTCCCTGTTCTGGGTCATGGTAGGTTTTAATAGTTTCTATTTTAGGGGAGGTAAGCTCTGTGGGCATAATCATTATCTTCTCAGTGCCACCATGATCATTATGTTCATGGGAACATATTACACTATTAGCTGTAATATGACCAAGGTTTAGCCCTGGTACTATATTATCTCTATAAGGATCAATTACCAAAGCATATCCATCAAAATCCAGTTTAAAACAAGCGTGACCTAAGTATTTAATATTAATCTTTTCCATAGGTAAATCCTCCTGTATTATATTTATTTAAATTATGTTTACCTTAACAATCTCACACTGTGAATTTATTCTAATTCTTTCACCTTGACATATCTATATTATGTGTTATAATCTAGTTAAGAGGTAGACTTTAAACAGTCAGCCACAAATTATTTTTTAAGGTAATCGTCGCATCTTGCAGGAGGGACGATTACTTTTTTGCCATTTTATAGATAAGTTTAAGTAATTTCTTACCATAACTACCTATAAATAATGGCAGGATTATGTACTGAATTTCAAAAATCACTTCAATACTTACCTTCATTTTACCACACTCCTTTCTGATTGAAGTATACCTCCCTTCATACTCAGTGAGTGGCTAATCGCCCTTGGTCTACCTCTTAAGTAGACCATAACATATTTAACTTTAATACAGCTATGTTATCATAAGCATCCTATAATATCAAGTTTCACCCACCATTTGTCACTATGGTGGGTTTTATATTTTTTACTGTTCCTATACTTTTAATTCTTCCCTGTAGAACCAAATCCACCCTGTCCTCTAACAGTGTCCTCTAGCTCCTGACAAATCTCTATCTCTGGAGTTAGCACATCAGTTATTACCATCTGGGCAATTCTGTCCCCATGATTAATGACAAAATCCTCCCCACCATGATTAATCAGTGCAACAATAACCTGTCCACGATAATCACAGTCCACTACCCCTACTGCATTTGCTGGGGAGATACCATGCTTTGCACCTAACCCACTGCGTCCGTAGATAAATCCAGCAGTGTTTTTAGGCAGAGCCATGGCAATACCTGTAGGGATTTTTGCTATTTTACCTTTAGGTATAATAATAGCCTCATCTAAACAAGCCGATAGGTCATAACCAGCACTGTCAGCAGTTGCCCTAGTTGGGATAACTGCTTTTTCCTGTAGTTTTTTTATCTTAAGCATTTTTCTGCCTTTCTAGATTAGTTATCTAACATTACGGTAGTAAAGCCCTCTAGTTAAATCACCATTATAGCTTTCCCCGTCCTGATAGCTATACCAAATATCCTCCACCTGTTCTGGTGTTTCCTTGGTAAAGCTTAGAGTTATAAAGTCCATACCCTTAATTTCCCTTAATCTATCTCCTTGATACAGTGGTACAGCATTGTAAAGGCTAGCTGACTTAGACATCTTCTGGGACTTACATGACACGAAAAACTCAGTGTACTTTCTATCGATTATCTCCTCAAAGCCACTGCATTTACCACAGCCTTTGTTTATCTTAATAGGACAATTTCTAAAGGTCATTAGTGGCAGATATCCATAGGCTACCATGCCTAGATTAATATGTTTATCCAGCCTTTGTATAGCTGATAGGTTAAGCTCTATAGATACCTCTGTATCACATAGACCTATTTCCTTAAGCATCTCTACAGATAAACTGTTAAAGGTATTTAAAAAGCTATTGCCATGAATGTACTTTGCACCCTGTTCTTTACATATCATAACCGAGCCAAGATTACCTACTACAAAATGCTCTATGCCTAGCTCTATAAGCTCTTTAACATCTTTTGTAGTTTCCTCAGTGGTAAAATCCACTGCTGGTAGCTCTACCCAGTGTTTTTCCACCTGAGATTTATCTAGGGTTTTAACATAAGTTTTAGCTAGACTTAGTGGTATTATTACCCCCTGTGCCTCTTGTAAAAATTCTGGCAGTATCTGCTCAGCTTCCATTACTCTAATGCGATAGCTAGGCACTTTATCCCCTGTGGTTTTAGCTAGTTTTACTGGGCTATATGGCTGTAGCTCATAGCTTGCCCCCTTGCTTCTCACAGCTATAATCTGATCAAAGGCATCACGACGAAGTTTATTTAGCACCGAGGCTGGTAGAATTACCCCTTCCTCTATAGTCCCTGTAAGCTCCTGTAGTATAAAAGGTGTTCCACCTGTTTTACCTAGGTTTTGCTCTGCTTTTTCTAGGTCTGTTGGCTTATTTATTGCAGCTTCCACCACATCACCTAGGGACACTGCCTCATTGCCATCACTGTCTATTACACGAAGCTGTGACTTCTCACCTAGCTTTGCTGTAATTTCCATCTTAACATTAATGCGAGGTACGGTATTTCTATAAAGTCCTGCCAGTTTTCCCAGTACAGCTGTTGCCGATACTACATCTTCTTTCTGTCTAGTACCAAACATATAGCTGTCCATATTATCCTCAAAATACCCCTTGGTAAATCCACTTCTTGAGAATACCTGTTGCAGTTCTTCCATATCCACCCATCTGCCCTCTCTGGCTTCATAGGCTGATTTTGTTGCTGCTGCCACATATTCAGGGCGTTTCATTCTGCCCTCTATTTTAACAGAGGTTACCCCTAGTTTTTCCAGTTCCTTAATATCCTCTACTATGGATAGATCCTTTAGAGATAGGCTGTACTGGCTGTCCTCCACCTTAAAAGGCAATCGACAAGGTTGGGCACATAGTCCTCTATTACCACTGCGCTCCCCAATCATAGAGCTTAGATAGCATTGCCCCGAAACACTCATACATAGAGCACCGTGGATAAACACCTCGGTTTCTACTATATTTGCCCCAGCAATTACCCCAATCTCATCCCTTGTTAACTCTCTAGCTAGTACCACTCGGCTAATGCCCATTTCTTTGGCTAGTTTTGCACCCTGTAGATTGTGTATTACCATCTGGGTAGAGGCGTGTATTGGTAGAGTTGGTGCCATCTCTTTTATTAGCTTTACCACTGCCATATCCTGTACAATAACTGCATCAACTCCAGCATTTACTGCTGTGTTAATCGCCTCTATTGCCTCTGCTATCTCACCATCATATACCAGTATATTCAGGGTAAGATAAACCTTTACCCCATAGCTGTGACAAAGTGCCACAATCTCACCTAACTCCTCAGGTGCAAAATTAGTTGCATTTCTTCTAGCGTTAAGCTCTCTGCCTCCTAGATAAACTGCATCTGCCCCACAAGCTACTGCTGCCTGTACTGCTTCCATAGATCCTGCTGGGGATAATATCTCTACTTTTTCTAATTTTTTTAACATTTTATTCCTTAGTCTTTCTCTCTGATAAACTCTGCTAGGAGCTATCTATTTCTAGTTTCTTCTTAGCTCCAACTGTCTTTTTAGGTTTTCTACTTCACGACGACTTTCTTCTAGTTCCTGTGTTGCTTTAGCTGCTTCTTCTAGGTAGTCGGTTAACTGACTTCTCATATGGTCGGTGCCTTCTTCGCTTTTCTTATAGCTATCTAAATAGTGCATACAACACAGCACTAAACACTCATTTAAAGATAATCTGCTATCCTGATTTTGAATACCTGTTATCTGTCTCTCCAGCTCCTTAGCTAAGCCTTGTACATATTCTTCCTTTTCACCAGTGGCGATAATATATTTGCCACCTTTAATATCTACTTTAACTCGGTTAATCACCTTTATCACCATTCCTTTATCTTAAACTTTTGACCCTCTATAATTTATAGCATAGGGTCAAAATTATATACCCACCCTACATTATAATATATTTCTGTGTTTTTAAAAAGGGGTTTTATCCTTTAATCTAGATAATTTTTTCTAGGGCTTCGTACCTTTCGGTAGTATATTTACCACTGAGGCTTTCGTCCTCTAAAAGCACTCCATAAGAATCCCCCAGAGAACTGTCCATTGATTGCAGTATGGAGTTATATATATCCTCCTGTAATCCCTCTAAATCATCATAGACTATCTGTATGTCCTTACCGGAGAGCTCGTTTCGTATTTTATCCATCTCTGTGCTGTGGTAGCTGTTTATCTCATAGGCAAAAAAATCTTCACCATACCCTATAAGTGCTTTTACATCCTCTGGTTGCTGCTGCCACCAGCTATCATCTACTATTAACCAACCATAATTATTTATAATAGGCTGATTTACTATCTTTATCTGATTTTCTGTTTTGCTGATATCTAGCTCTGTAGTAAGGCTATAATCCATTACTATAGCTGTAGGGCTTTCTCCGTATATCTCCTCTGGTATTTCGGTTATATCGCTAATAATCACCTGACTATTAAATCCCTGAAACACACTGTGTAAAAACTCATTATCCCCAATTATTACAGTGGTATCAATATAATCTTCCCCTCGGTCGATACTATCGTGATTTGCCACTAGGGCACTTCCACCATTATATGTAATACCCAGTACCTTTGCCGATAGATTTTCTATCATATAATCACTGTATATTCTCTCAAAACCATCACTGTCTAGGGCTGTTAGTGACTCCTCTACAGTTTTAAAGATATAAGGGCTTTCCACCAGTCCATAATCTGCTCCATACTGTGATAACATCTCTGTTAAACCATAGGCTATCTCTGCTCTCCCACTGTGTAGCTCCATAATAGGATCCTCTGATTTGTAATAGGTAAGGGACACTGCTCCAGCAGTTTTTTCCTTTATAATCTGGGACATTTTATCAATGGCATCTATCACTATATCTTCTGATCTATCTGTTATGGCTATTGCTATCTGAGTTTCGGGGTAGCTTTCCTCTATAGATGGATTGTAACCATAACTACAACCAGTTATAAGTGTAACTATCATTATTAAGATTATTATTTTTTTAGGCATTACTCAAATACCCCCTTTCTACGAGATATGTTTGAAAATTTATTTCAAACTACTTCCACTTCTTCTGAAACCCAAATATTTTATAGGACTACTTTTAATCACCTAATTATCCACTTTTTATTATACAATAATTAACTGTAAATTAAAACACCTCTTGTATATAAGTTTTCCATATATTATAGACAATCCTATGTGCATTATGTATATCTAAACCACTGGTATTTACCACATATAGAGAAAGTTATTGGTTTACTAATTATTAACGGTATATTCTTTTACTTTTGTAACAGAATATGATATAATTTACTAAACTAAAGTAACTATATATTCACTACTGTCACACCCTATATTTACTAAACTTATGACTACGCCTTTTTAATTAACCCCAATGTTTCGAGAGATTTACACCCATAGAAAATCCTCAAAACATTAAGTAAAATTTTACAAAGGAGGTTTGTCCTATGAAATACTGCGAAACCTGTCATCTAGTTTGTAATGACAATAATTGTAGCCGTTGTAGTAGCCATGAAGTTCGTAAGCCTAGTAAGCATGACTACTGTCTACTAGCCCATAAGGAAGGTATGCTTACCCGTGATATACTAGAGCTTCTCGCTTCACAGAGAATACCCTATATTGCTCAATCCTCCACAGGAAATGCCATTGTACTTTATGCTGGAGAGCTATTTGAGTATTTTAGGATATATGTGCCCTATGGATATCTTAACAAAGCACAAACCCTCTGTCATTCACTGTTAACTGAGCATCTGGAACTACCAGTGCCATCTAGTAATTTTTTATGTTAAAGAATATATACTATTAAGGATAATTCCTCTGTTAATAAGAGGAATTATCCTTAAATTTTTGCCGATTTTTAAAAAATCTATCTTATAAGAAGAGCTGTCTAAGATTATACATAATCCCTGTTAACAGGCTGTTTTTAGGATTGACTTATCCACCTGTTATACCCTTCTTTTATTTTATACTTCCCTTTATAATCTATGCTGTATTTTAACTTTGGTGAATAATAAGAAGATTTATAGGATATACTACTATTAGCCTTTCTCCTGTGAGCTAGTATTTTCTAGTCACTGCGTTTGTGGATGATAAGGTTTCTATTAACTATCCTGTTCCCCCTGTTGGGATGATGGATTTTTTAGGGGAATAAGGGATGTGCTAAATAAGGCATATCCCTTATTTTTATAAAGTAATTTTAAATTTTATAAATAAACAGTGAATTTTATATATGTTCTATTGCAAATATATTTCCCATGAGTATAATATTTAGTATACCTAAATATTAGTGTACCTAATCATTTTACAATAAGGAGATTATCTTATGGAGAATATATCAGCAGAGATACTTAGTGATATACACTGCTTAATTCAAAAGCTACACCCTGTAAAAAACAGCATACTAAACACAGGGGAATTTGGGGTGCTACGATGTATAGTTACCTTTCAGTCTGATGATGGCAGTAAAGCAACAGCCTCTCAGATAAGTGCTATTATGGGTTTATCCCAGCCTACAATTACACCTATGATTAATAGGTTAGAAGAAAAGGGATTTATTACCAAAACCACCTGTGATACCGATAGGAGAATTCGTTATCTCTCATCTACTAAGGAAGGTCAGCAGCTTCACGACACTATGGCACAGCGTAAGAAGGAGTTTTGGCAGGAGTTTATCGCCTATCTAGGGGAAGAGGATACTCTAGCACTACATCAAATAATTAGTAAAGCTAATGATTTTGTAGATATATCAATAAAAAATAAAACTAAGGAGGACTAAGCCACCTATGCTAAAACTGATTAAAAGCTATCTTAAAGGCTATAATCTACAGCTTGTTCTAGTTACCCTATGTGTAATTGTGGTAGCTGCAGCAGATCTATTAATGCCTACCTATCTATCTAAGATTGTAGATGTAGGTATTGCAAATAAGGACATTAACTACATCCTTACCACTGGTGGGATAATGCTACTTATAAGTTTATTAGGAGCATTTGCCACTGTCTGTAGGTCATTTTTTGCCACTAAGATTTCCGTGGGATTTGCTAAGGATTTAAGGGAGAAGATATTTAAAAACAGCCGTGATTTTTCCCTTACAGAGATGGATAAATTCGGCGCTTCCTCCCTACTAACTAGAACCACCAACGATGTTAACCAAGTGCAGAATATTATGATAATGTTCTTTAGAATGGTAATGATTGCCCCTATTAAAATAATTGGTAGTATCTATATGGCATATCGCATTAGCCCTGAGCTATCAATGACTATAATATGGTCTATTCCTGTTATTGGGGTACTGCTACTTGTTATTGCAAAATTTGCAGTGCCACTTTCCTCCCAGATGCAGAAAAAAACCGATAGAATTAACCTAATCCTAAGAGAAAAACTTTCTGGTGTTCGTGTTATTCGTGCCTTTAACACTGTAGACCATGAGGAAGAGCGCTTCCATGAGGCAAATAAGGATTTTACCGATACATCTATTAAGATGATGAAGATTGTATCCTTTATGTTCCCTGCCCTTAGCCTTATAACCAATGTTACCACCATCTCCCTAGTATGGGTTGGGGCATTACAGGTTTCCTATGGTAATATTATGGTAGGTAATATACTTGAAGTTATTCAGTATGTAATGCAGATAATGTTCTCCCTAATGATGATTGCTATGATATTTACTATGATACCTCGTGGTACAGTATCTGCACAGCGTATACAGGAGGTTATCGAAACTACCTCGGCTATTAAAGATAAAGAAAATGCTAATACTACAGCTTTAGTAGGCAGTGACCTTTCCTTTAATGGGGTTACCTTTAGCTATCCTGATGCTAAGGAGCCTGTACTGTGTGATATTACCTTTACTGCTAAAGAGGGTGAAACTACAGCCATTATTGGCAGTACAGGTAGTGGTAAAACCACCCTTATTAATCTAATGTTAAGGTTTTACGATGTTACTAAAGGCTCTATTACCCTTGGTGGTGTGGATATTAGAGATATATCCACCGAGAAACTTCGTGATACCATAGGCTATGTGCCACAGAAAGCACTGTTATTTGAAGGTGAAATCTCCTCTAATTTAAGAATGGCTGATGGGGACGCCACCGAAGAACAGATGTTAAATGCCCTAGGCATTGCACAGGCTACAGGCTTTATTGCTGAGAAAGGGCTGTCTGGTCATGTATCCCGAGGTGGGGTAAACTTCTCAGGAGGACAGAAACAGCGTCTATCTATAGCAAGGGCATTAACTAGACAATGTCCAATATATATATTTGATGATAGTTTCTCTGCACTGGACTACACCACCGATAGTAAACTTCGTAAAGCATTAGATGAGAAGGTGTCCAGTAGTGGCAAGATAGTTGTAGCTCAAAGGGTATCCTCTATTAAGGATCGGACAAAATAATTGTAATGGACGGTGGAGCTATAGTTGGCATGGGAACTCATAGTCAGCTACTGGAAAACTGTCAGGTTTACAAAGAGATAGTTAATTCCCAGCTTACAGCAGAGGAGGTGGCAGGATAATGGGACCAGGAGGAAGAAATCAAAACTACTCCTCAGCAAAAGCTAAGGATAGTAAGAAAACTCTAAAAAGACTTCTTGCTTTTATGGGAGAGTATAAGAAAGCCCTAATACTAATTGTGGTACTATGTATCCTTGCTACTACAGCCAGCAGTTTATCTCCTATGATACTAGGTCAGGCAACTAATCTGGTATTTGATGGAGTTACCTCAGGAAATGGCATTGACTTTGAGGGTATTAAGGATATTATAGTAATCCTAATTGGGTTATATCTAACCAGCAGTGTTTTAAACTATTTTATGATGCTTACAGTGTCGGTGGTATCTCAGAAAACCACCTATAAGCTTCGTGATGCAGTGGATAAAAAACTGTCCAAACTACCCTTAAAATACTATGATTCCAATGCTTTTGGGGATATTTTAAGCAGAGTCACTAACGATGTAGACACTGTATCCACCTCAATACAACAGTCTTTATCCCAGTTAATTTCCTCTACTCTTACTATTATTATGGTAATAGTAATGATGTTTGTACTTAGTCCCCTTATGGCTATTGTGGCGCTAATCACTGCCCCTCTATCTATGTTTGTCACAGTAAAGATAATGAAGTTTAATAAACCATTCTTTCAGGGACAGCAGAAGTCCACAGGGGAGCTTAACGGTTATGTAGAGGAGATTTACTCAGGCCATAATATTATTAAAGCCTTTAATCTCGAGGAAGAAACCCTAGACCAGTTCTCAGAGCTTAATGACAAACTATACCAAAATAGCTGGAAGGCTAATTTCGGCTCTGGTATTGTAATGCCAGCTATAATGTTTTGTACTAATTTAGGCTATGTATTTGTGGCTGTGGTAGGTGCTTATCTATCTATTAATGGCATGGCTACAGTAGGTACAATCCAGTCTATGATACAGTATCTAAGACAGTTTGCTCATCCTATTAGCTCTGTTGCTAACATCTCAAATATTCTACAATCTGGTTTAGCTGCTGGGGAGAGAATTTTTGAGCTATTAGATGAAGAAGAAGAAATAGACATTACCGAAAATGCTCTAACTATAACCGAGCCTAAGGGTAAGGTATCTATAGAGCATATTAAATTTGGTTACAGCCCTGAGAATATACTTATTAAAGATATGAATCTAACGGTAAACAGTGGTGATAAAATCGCTATTGTTGGAGCAACAGGTGCAGGTAAAACCACCCTTGTTAACCTAATACTAAGGTTTTACGAGTTAAATGGTGGTACCATCTCTATAGATGGGGTGGATATTGCCAAGGTTAGTCGTAACCATCTACGCAGTCATTTTGGTATGGTATTACAGGACACATGGCTGTTTAAGGGCAGTATTATGGATAATATCCGTTATGGCAGGCTGGATGCCACCGATGAGGAGGTTATAGCTGCTGCCAAAGGTGCCTTTGCCCATCACTTTATAAATCAGCTACCTAGTGGCTATGACTTTATGTTACAGGAAGATGCTCAGAACATCTCTCAAGGACAGCGTCAGCTACTTACCATAGCTAGAGCAATTCTTTCTAATCCAACAGTGCTAATCCTAGATGAGGCTACTAGCTCGGTGGATACCAGAACAGAACAACTTATCCAGCGTGCTATGAACAATCTAATGGACAATAGAACTAGCTTTGTAATTGCTCATCGTCTATCCACCATTCGTGATGCAGACCAGATTATTGTTATGAGTGCAGGTGACATTGTAGAAACAGGTAACCACAATAGCCTACTAGCTATAGATGGTCATTATGCAAAACTGTATAATAGCCAGTTTGCTGATGAGTAGAATTAAATAATATATTAATTATTAAGGGTGTATTCCCTCGCAGTAGGCGCGAGGGAATACACCCCTATATAATTTCATTCTAATTTTGGGTTCTACACCAACAGAAATTTACCCCAACAATTAACACTAAACCTAATTTTTGTAGATTATAATTTTCTGCTTTGACTATAGGAATAGATTCCAGCTACTAGGAAGACTATTAGAATTATGCCCCATATTACTGTAAGGGTGTAGTTTTCAAACACCGAAAAAACAACACCTATAATTATCCACAACAAAGCTGAGATTAAAATCAATATGCTTTCGTAAGTCTTTCCTTGGCTTTTCTCCTTAGCTAATTCACCTATTACTAGCACAGCTACTAAATTAAAGATAACCAGCCCTTTTAGAGAAAATCCAAAATACTCAGTAGAGGCATATCCATCCCAATGTTCTGGGGAGAATATCACCTCTCTTATAGATGGTTTGCTAATATCTATAAACTCCTTAACCAGTCTATATAAATCTAATATCTGTATAATTAAAATTGCTATTATTAATTTTTTATGATTAGGGTTCTTCCAGTATCTATAAGGCTTGTTACTATTCATAATACCATTCTCCTTATTTTAATATAGGTATGATAAATTTAGGATTAGACAGCTGTGTTAGGGGGAATTTCTTCACACCACTGGCAAACTGCACTGTGGCTACACTGCCCTCTATAGAAATCACCTTACCCTTACCAAATATTTTATGGTTAATGGTGTCTTTTACATTTATCTTTACAGCTTCATTTTGCTGAGGTACATTCTGTTTCTCTATGGTAATCTTATTGTAATCTATTGTTTTAGCGGTTTTTATAGGTGGGGTGTAATCACCCTGCACCCTTTCCCTCTGGATATATTTCTTACAGTGGGCAGCTCCAATACAACTTGATAGATACTGGGAACACTTCTTGTCATAGGTATCATAGTATAAACATCTGCTGCGATGTCTACGGATATCCCCCTCCTGTCGGTGGGCTCGCTCCACATGCCAAGGTGCACCATTTATCCCCTTATAATTATTCACAATATCCCCCCTAGAATATTCTATAATTAAAGTTATTACGAATTTATATTCTTATAATATTATAAAGGTTTACCCACTATTTGTAAATATAATTTTATATTTTTCTCAGCCTAAAGCCACATCACCTCAGCTAGGGGCGTTGCCCCAGAGCTGAGGTGCTGTGGCTTAGGGCTGAGTTAATAAACAACAATAATCGTCAATTATACTGTTACTATGATATAGATATGAGTTAATAACTCTCATCAATCAACACCTAAGGGGGAACACATAGTACGACCATACATTACAACCGTAGAAATGGCAGAATATTTATTAGTGAATAGTGTAGGAGTGGATACGCCACATTTATAAATATATTTTGCCTTAGCAAAATACCTAACTTATTAACTATTACCTCTTACTTATTACCTTTATATTATATTTCTTCTAAATATAATATAAATAATCTCCCCTAAGCTAATGACTTAAAACCAATTAACATCTTGCCACTATCTGTTTTCACTATCTCTGCGTCTACCTGAAACACATCTTCTATCATTTCCTTAGTTAACACCTTATTGGTTTCCCCGAAATTTACCACCTGTCCATCTTTTAGTACATAAAGCTTGTCACAGTATCTAGCTGCAATATTTAAGTCATGGATTGCTGCTATTATAGTACCCTGCTGTTTGGTGACAATCTCCATAATCTCTAGTTGATGTTTAATATCAAGATGGTTGGTTGGCTCGTCTAATAGTATACAGGGGGACTTCTGGGTTAGGGCTCTAGCTAGGATAACTCGTTGCTGTTCTCCTCCTGATAGGGTGGAAAACTCCCTATGGGAAAACTCCTCTAATCCTACCAGTTTTAAAGATTCTTTTGTAATATCATAGTCTTCCTTAGTGTTTTTATCCAGCTTTTTCTTATGGGGAGATCTTCCCATTAGCACCATCTCCTCCACAGTAAAATCAAAATTATAATAGTTGTGCTGTGCCACCACCGACATAAGCTTTGCCGATTCCTTAACTGAGTGTTTGCCTAAATCCTTCCCATCTAGGTACACTGCCCCAGAGGTTGGCTTAATTACTCGGTATAATGATTTTAAAAATGTGCTTTTACCACTGCCATTGGGACCGATTATCCCTATGGTTTTGCCACTTTCTATCTCTAGGGTAATGCCTTTTACTATCTCAGTATCACCTAGTGTTACCTGTAGATTTTCCGTTGAAATATTCACTTTTATGACCATGCCTTTCTCATAGTTTGCAATGTTTTAGGTGGTTTTGCATTGCCAGTAAACTGGCATTAGCAAAATTTCACTCCATTTGAGTGAAAAGCCTCAAAACTTGCGGTTTGAAAATTTTATTTTCAAACTTTACCCTCCAAAACCATATTTTTTCCTAATCATTAGATAGATAAACACCGGTGCACCTATAAATGATGTTAGTATTCCTATGGGTATTTCACTGCCTGGCATTATGACCCTACAAAGTACATCTGACCAGATTAGAAATATCCCTCCTAGCAGTGCCGACAAAGGTAGTAATTTAATATGGCTGGTGCCAAATATCATCCTAATTACATGGGGAACTACTAGACCTACAAATCCTATTAACCCTGCTTTATACACTGCAAAACCAATCATTAGTGAGGAAACTATTAGATAGATAATCCTTAGGCTATTGACATCGGTACCTAGTGTTACTGCTGTTTCATCTCCTAACAGCATAAGATCAAGAACTCTAGACTGGGTTAAAAAGAAAATTATCCCTATTACTATAACCATTACTATTATAGCATTACTGCTGTGATCTGCCCCACCTAGTCCACCCATTGACCACTGGACTACTGCTGCAGTGCTAGCATCATTAAGTAGTAGTATCATAAAATTAGACACTGCACTGCACACAGCACCTATAGCAGTACCAGATAGTATTAGTTTAACTGAGTTTGCTTTACTGCCTATATTTGCAATTGTTATAACTAGAAAAGACACTATAAATGCACCAATACAAGCAAATATCCCTACAGCATTTAATCCTATAAAAGTAGTAATGCCACTAGCCATTGCTAGAACTGCCCCTAGATAGGCACCTGAGGAAATACCCAGTACATAGGGGTCAGCAAGGGGATTTTTTACTATTGCCTGCATAACCACACCACATACCGATAGTCCCATGCCTACAGCTAGAGCCAGCATTAGTCTAGGCAGTCTAATATGCCACACTACATTGTGTATACTGTCTGGTATCTGGGAGGTATCCATTCCAAAAACCTGTCCTATTAACACTGTATAAACCTGTGAAATAGGTATACTGGTAGATCCAATAGTTATAGCCATCATTAGTGATGCTACCAGTCCTATTATCATTATTACCAGTGTAATTATGTAGATAAGTTTAGATGTTTTTAAGGGGTTTGTAGTTTTATTTTTCATCTTTACTCCAATACTTTATTTATTATTTATATGGTAAAACTCTTGTAAATACTACCTAATTATCCAATAGAAAAGGGCGTAGCTGTATAGCTACACCCGTTTTTTGTAGTAAAATTAATATTATTATTCATTGCAGGTCTTCTGACTCCCACCTATGAAATAAATTTCAAACCCTAGCCCTGCCTTCCCAGTTCCCCAGTGACTGATTTTCATCAACGGACTAAAATATTGGTGGATACAGCGGCGGTAACCGTGTGATTTACACTTCCCTTATTACTAGAAGCTACTAGAAATATCCCCTAGCCACAATGTATATTTTTGGTTTTGGTAATCATAACATATTCATGGTTATTTGTCAATAAATCCCTTAATTTAAAGGTTTTACAGCTGTTCTATATGTGAATTTATACAAAATTATTACTAGTTGTTTATGGGATTAGATATGATTATCCTTTAATAGAAAATCTAATCCCTTCTCTACATTCCACTAATTAAAATAAATAGAGCTTACAGCTATGTGACTAGTAGAAATATCTGTACTAAAACCCCTTTTTTACTCATAAATTAGAGTATATAAAAAACAAGGGGGTTATACCATGAAAGGTTTACCTGAGGAGCGAGCTATAATCCTAGCCCAGTACATAATAAAAAATAAATCTACTGTAAGAGATGCAGCTAAGATGTTCAATATATCTAAGAGTACGGTGCATACGGAAGTGACAAAATAGAACGGTTGATGATTAGAGTGAGTTAGGTGGGAAAAAGGTAGGAGCTATAAGGGTTTGAGGGCGCTTGGATTGACAATTTCAAACACTTGTGATATAATACTTAAAACATAATATTGGGCATA
>CAYJEQ010000047.1:0-20622 GCA_964369235.1 uncultured Oscillospiraceae bacterium
TTGTACTAGCCTTTGGAATTTCTATCTCAATTAACTCTGATTTAGGGGTGTCCCCTGCCAGCTCTTTTCCCTATGTCCTTAGTTTAATATCTGGAATAGATCTTGCTATAATAGTTATTATCGCCTACAGCTTTTACACCTTATTACAGATAGTTTTATTAGGTAAAGAATTTAAATGGATTAATCTTACCCAGATTATATTCTCCTCAATCTTTGGATATTTTATGGATTTCACAGGGATGTTAATAGGTGATTTTGCTATTCCTACCTATCCTGGCAAACTACTTATGTTAGCAATAAGCATTATTCTTATTGCCATAGGGGTATCCCTCTATCTTGAAGCAAGGCTAGTTAGTATGCCTGTAGAGGGGTTAGCACAGGCTATAACCTACAAACTAAAAAAATTCTCCTTTGGTGATATTAAAATGTCGGTAGATGTTGGCAGTGTAATTCTTGCTACAGTGCTTTCTATGATGTTTTTAGGTGGGTTAATAGGTGTTAGAGAAGGTACAGTAATTGCTGCCATCTGTGTAGGCAAATGTATCCCAATTGTAAAAAAATTCACCGAGCCAGTTACAAGTAAATTCTGTGATTTTGACAAATAGCTTATTCCTTCCTTAATATACATAATAAATAAAGAACATCAGTTAACAATAGTTGATTGGTGTTTTTTACTTTTCCTTAATATCTGTAATTTAATATAGATCTTTTCCATTAACATATAGATTTTCCACTCTTGCATAACATTTTTTGGAATTTACTTAAAATTTTTTAAATATTTATCTTTCTATATTATTTACTTTTACTCGGTAATGTGGTAGAATATTTCCATGCTTTACAAGGGTAATATTATATTTTAGGCTCTTATGCCTAAGTTTTATTGGAGGTAGTCGGTGTGAATGGAGCCCAAGCGCTTATTAAAAGCTTAGAAAATGAAAATGTAACAGAGATATTTGGCTATGCCGGTGCAACCATATGCCATATATCCGACGCACTAATGGAATCAACACAGATTAACTATACATTAGTAAGAAACGAGCAGAATGCTGGACATATGGCGTCAGGATATGGACGAATTAGCGATCAAGTAGGTGTCTGTCTTGTAACCAGTGGCCCTGGTGCTACTAACCTTATTACTGGTATTGCCACTGCTCATCTTGATTCCATACCTATGGTAGCAATAACAGGGCAGGTTCCCAGCAACCTTCTAGGTCATGATATATTTCAAGAGGTTGATATAACAGGGGCTATTGCACCTTTTTCTAAACACACCTATCTGGTCAAAGATGTAAATGACATCCCTCGAATTATTAAAGAGGCTTTCTATATAGCAAGAACAGGCCGTCCTGGTGTAGTATTAATTGATTTTCCTAGCGATATACAGGCAGATGAATTAGCTAATGAGTACAGCTATCCTGAAGCTGTAAATATTCGTGGCTATAATCCTAGTGAAAAAGGTAATGCTTTACAAGTTCGCCGTGTAAATGAAGCTATAACCAAAGCAAAGCGCCCTGTTATCTGTGCAGGTGGTGGAGTGTTTCTAAGTGGTGCAAGAGAGGAACTACTAGAGTTTGCCCATAGTGCTAATATACCTATTGTTACCACTATGATGGGGCTATCTTTACTTCCCACCGACCACCCCCTTAATTTAGGTATGGTAGGTGCTCATGGTAATAAAACTGCAAATTACGCCCTAGCAAAATGTGATCTACTTATCTTTGTAGGGGCTAGAGTTTCTGATAGAGCTATTGTTGCCCCAGAAGATGTAGCACAGCGCATGGCAACTATACATATAGATATAGACCCTGCTGAAATAGGAAAAAACTTAACTACACATATTCCTTTAGTAGGACAGATTAAATTAATTTTAAACCAGCTTATACCTTTAGGTGCAAAGGCTGATAGCCAAGAGTGGCTATCTGAAATGCAGGCACTACGCCGTAAAAATCTAGGTCGCTCCCATCCTTCTCGTGAAGGATATATCTTCCCACCGGCGTTTTTACGAGTGTTATCCCCTAAGCTAAAAAAAGGTGGTATTATCTCTCTAGATGTAGGACAAAATCAGCTTATGTCCTGTAGGCATTTAAATATTAAAGAAGATATTCGTATACTTACCTCTGGTGGTTTAGGTACAATGGGTTACTCTGTTCCCTGTGGGATAGGTGCTTATATTGCTGATCCAAGCAGAGAAAACATTGTTATCTGTGGTGATGGATCCTTTCAGATGTCCATGAATGAGCTTGCTGTTATGTGTGCAAAAAATACAAATATTAAGATTATTATATTTAAAAATGACAGACTAGGATTAGTTAGACAGATACAGGATACTAGCTATAAGGGTGCTTTTGGGGTTACTTTGGAAGGATCTCCTGACTTTAGAAAAATTGCCCATGCCTATGATATAGAGTCCGACTATATTAGTGATGAATCTCAGATGGAAGCTGCCATTGATAAAATGCTAGCTCATAACGGGAATTATATTTTAATAGTAAATGTACATCCTTTAGTATGCACTACTGATTAGTAGGTTAATATACTTTTATTATTTATAAACCCATAGAAAGGATCTGACATATATGAAACAAACTATCTCTGTTTTAGTTGAGAATAAAGCTGGTGTTTTAAATCGTATAACTGGATTATTTTCACGACGAGCTTTTAATATTGATTCACTGGCTGTAGGTGTTACTGACGATCCCACTATTTCTAGAATCACTATTATTGTGGACAGTGGTAACAGTGTAGTTGAGCAGGTGGAAAAACAGCTTAATAAACTAATTGAAGTTATAAAGGTACGCACCCTAGATGATAGAAACACTGTAGGTCGTGAGCTGATGTTAGTTAAGGTAAAAGCAAACACTAAAACCCGTCAAGACATTATTACTATCTGTGAAATTATGTCTGCCAAAATATGCGATATTACCTCTAATTCAATGACATTAGAGTTATCGGCTACTACAGAACAGCTGGGAACATTTGAATCATTACTAAAGCCTTACACAATACTAGAACTAGCTAGAACTGGTATGATAGCTGTAAGTAAAGGCGAAGGCAAGATGATATAAGGCTACTTATTAAATATATAAGCTAAATAATAAATTAACATAACCCTCTACCATTACCTAGAATTTTTATGGGTAATGGTATGGATTTTTAATGGTTAATAAGCTATAAACAAAGGAGGAATTTGGTGAAAATTCGATCTACACAAGCTATATTAGAATGTTTGCTTGAGCAGGATGTTGATACAATTTTTGGTTATCCAGGAGGAACAATCTTAAATGTATATGACGAACTATATAACTACAAAGACAAAATAAATCACTATCTATGTGCCCATGAGCAGGGAGCTTCCCACGCTGCTGACGGTTATGCTAGATCTACTGGTAAGGTGGCTGTCTGTTTTGCGACCTCTGGTCCTGGATCTACCAATTTAACCACTGGTATTGCAACAGCCTACATGGACTCCTCTCCGGTAGTATTCATTACCTGTAATGTTGCTGAAAATCTACTGGGTAAGGATTCCTTTCAAGAGGTAGATATAACTGGGATAGCTATGCCTATTACTAAGGCAACCTACCTTGTTCGTGATCCACAGCAGATACCTGATGTAATTAGACAGGCATTTGCAGTGGCTGCCACAGGGCGACCTGGGCCGGTACTAATTGACTTTTTAAAGAATGTAACTGCCCCTAATATTATGATAGATTATGAATTTATCCACTGGAGTGACAATAGACGATTAGAAGCTATTACCTCCTATTCCTCTAGCCATGATATAAAATCCCCCGAGCCTAATGCTGAGGATATCGATCGTTTAGTTGAGATGATTAAAGAGTCCCAGCGACCACTGATTATCTGTGGTGGTGGTGTTGTCCGTGGACGAGCTCATAAGGCTTTTAGAGAGTTTGCTGAAAAACTAGATTGCCCAGTTGCCATATCCCTAATGGGTGGTGGTGGTTTCCCTGGTGATCATCCTTTAACATCTGGTATGATTGGTATGCATGGAACAAAGGCATCTAATCGTGCTGTTGCTGGCTGTGATTTACTTATATCTGTAGGTTGTAGATTTTCTGATAGGCTAGCACTGGATACAGAGAGTTTTGCCTCTCAGGCAAAGATTGTCCATATTGACATTGATCGTGCAGAGATTAATAAAAATATCATCACCGACCATCACATAATCGGCTCTGCTAAAAAAGTCCTTGCTAGACTAAATGAAAAACTACCTAATTTCACCAGAACCCAGTGGAAAGACACTATACTTTCTAATAATAAATCTGATGAAACTATAGATCCAGAGCTATTTACCCCTAAGGCTATACTGGAAACTATTAGAAAACTACTACCATCTGATACCTTTGTTTCTACCGATGTAGGACAGCATCAGATGTGGACTATACAGCATTTTCACTTCTCCTATCCTGGACAGCTACTGACTTCTGGGGGCTTTGGTACTATGGGATTTGGTTTAGGTGGTGCAATTGGTGCACAGGTTGCAAATCCTGATAAAAAAGTTATTCTCACCACAGGAGATGGCTCCTTTAGAATGAATTGTAATGAGCTTGCTACAGTTCAGCATTATAATCTACCTATTATAACCTTTGTTTTTAATAATGGTACTTTGGGAATGGTTAGACAGTGGCAGAACTTGATCTATAATAAGAGATTTTCTGAAACAAATCTGGACAGAGGCCCTGACTTTGTTAAACTGGCAGAAGCCTACGGTTTAGCTGGATTTAAGGCAACAAACCAATCCCAGCTAAAATCAGCTATAGAACAGGCTCTAAAATCAGACTGTGGCTCGGTTATTGAGGTGATTATCGACACCGACGAAATGGTAACCCCTATGGTTGCCAGTGGTAGCAAAATCACCGATTTCTTACTTACTTAAAAGGAGGGAAACTTGTGGATAAAAAACATTATACCATATCACTTTTAGTCAGGGACGAGCCTGGGGTTTTAAGTCAGGTAGCAAGGCTCTTCTCACGAAAAGGTTATAATATTCATTCTATAGCCTCTGGTGAATCCCACCAAAAGGGCATTACTAGAATTACCATAGTAATTTTAGGTACCGAAGCTATTACCGAGCAGTTAGCTGCTCAGTGTAGAAAGCTTATCCCTGTAATCGCTGTAAAAATCCTAAATGACGAAACCTCATTAAAAAGAGAGGTAGCTTTAATTAAGGTTTCTGCTGATCATCGTGGCACAAGAGATGAGATTATACAAACTGCTAATATCTTCCGTGCCAGCATTGTTGATGTAAGCCGTGAGGTACTTACAGTAGCATGCTTTGGTGACAGTGATAAGATAGAGGCACTTATTAATCTACTATCAGACTATGGAATAAAGGAAATTGTTCGTACAGGTACTATTGCACTGGAGCGTGGCAAAGATACTATCCATGACAGCAGTAAGCTAACTGATGAATATAACTATGGTAAAAGCATTATATAAAACCTAATATAATAACTATAAAATAAAAACAAGCCCTATCTCTAGGGCTTGTTTTTATTTTATGAAATGCTAGAATATTTATTTTTTCCTATACAATCTATATATTATAATATTAAATCTCTTTAGACATCATAATATCTATAACATTCATATCAATAGGCGCCATACCTTCTTTAGAAAGTCTTGCTACACTGTCAATACAATCCTCTACCTTTGCACTAACTATACCATCGGTTTTTGATGCCATACTGCCATACATAGCAAGTCTAGCAGACATAACTGCCTCCCCTGAACAGGTGGCAAGTTTTATAGCACATCCGTCTTTAGCTCCATCACACATCATACCTGTTAGGTTTGCATACATTGTACGCATTGCACCTTCCATCTGTCCTATATCACCACCTAATAACCAGGTGATAACTGCTGCAGAAGAGGTGCCTGAAAGAGTAGCCCCACATATGGGAGATAATCTTCCTACTTTATATTTTTGTCTTATGGTAATAATAATTGACATAAATACAGCTCTCAGGGTTGTTTCAAGGTCTTTTTCTAAGAAAGTACAAGCAGCTATTGCTGGCAGAGTTGCCTGAAAACCCTGATTTCCACTACCTAAAACCGTCATGGCAGAATAAGCCCCACCGCCCATACGACAGTCAGAAGCTGCAGCTACCACCATCTTAACATGATAGAATAAATCATTTGTAATGTATCCATCAGCAATCATATTCTTAATGGATTTACCAATATTCATGCCGTAATCACCTTGTAAGCCAGCCTCGGATACAGCAGTGTTTAGGGCTATGGTATCTTTAAGAAAATCTATTTTACCTATATCTATTGTTTTGGCTATCTCTATTAGCTGGGCAATAGTTGCATTGGTTATGTCATTATCTAGATTATCCTCACCTGTTTCTTTACTATTGGCATTGTCAAATATAATACTATCATTGTATTTAGCATAAATAATATTATCATGCTTGTCCTCAGTAATGGTATGGGCAGTTTCTTCTGCACTTGTGGCAATAACCTCTATATAAAATTTATTAGATGAGAGTATTTCAATTTCTATTAAGCCATCTTTTAATAGTTCATAGGCTTTTTTCACCTTATCATCATCTACTGCTGCAAAAATCTCCATTGTGTTATCTTCTTTTGTAAGTAGATAGCCCAGTGTAGCTGCTAAAGGTATCCCTGCTTCGGTAGTATTGGGTATCTTTACACAGTAAGCATTTTTAAAAATATTAGAGCTTACCTTTAATTTTATAGACTTTGCTGGTTTTTTTAGATATCTACAGGTATTGGACACTGCTAATCCTATAGCTACAGGCTCGGTACATCCCATACTAGGTTTAATCTCGCTTTTTACAATATCAATAATCGATGCCAAATTCATATATGCCTCCAGTTAATTTTTATAATAATACTGATATAAATCATCATTTTGTATAATAGTATTATAACAATTATTAAAGTTTTTAGCAAGGAATTATAATATCTGAATTTAATAGTAAATTTTCTATCTAATGACTATTTATCATGAATTTATTGACACCACTATAATGATATTGTAATATTGTCTTAGAAGTAATTTTAAGGAGTAAGCAGATGAAAGTATTAATTACAGGATTTATGCCTTTTGGAGGCTCGGATATTAACCCAGCTTATGAAGCTGTAAAACTTCTACCTAATGTTATTGAGAATGCCCAGATTATTAAACTAGAAATCCCAGTGGTGTTTAAAAAAGAAGCTGAAGTTCTAGAACTAGCTATTAAGGAACATAACCCTGATATTACCATATGTGTAGGACAGGCTGGCAAGAGGTCTTCTTTTTGTATTGAAAAGGTTGCTATTAATCTAATGGAAGCAAGAATCCCTGATAATGATGGTTATCAGCCTTCTGACCTACCTATCCACGAAGATGGAGAAACAGCTTACTTTACTAACCTACCTATTAAGGCAATGGTTAATAATGTAAAGAAAGCTGGTATCCCTGCTAAAATTTCTTATACAGCTGGCACCTATGTATGTAATGACATTATGTATCGCCTACTATATATGATTGAGAAAAAATATCCTAATATGAAGGGTGGATTTATCCATGTGCCTTATCTGCCAGAACAAGCTGTCAATCTAGCAGATCTTGTGCCTTATATGAGTCGTGAAATGATAGCTAAGGCTTTGGAAATTGCTATTGCTACAGCTGTAAAAGGCGATGAAATTTCTATGATTATGGGCGAAACAGAGTAAGCTGTAGATATTATAGTATAATTTTAATAGGATGTTTTCCTGGGCTTATTATGAGGAAAACACCCTATTTATTTTTACTACCTCTTAAAATTTTTCGGTGAAATTTTATAAAGAGTATTCACTGGCTAGTAAATACTCCTTATAATTGATATAACTTTTATTGACGGTTAATCCAGAATAAAATTATTTTTCGCAATCATCCATTACTGTGTCATAGAATTTATGACCACCCGAAAGATTATAAACCTCTGTAAAACCATTACATTTTAAGATATTCTGAGCTGCATTACCAGTTGTACCTTTGTTACAGTAGGTGATTGTAGCTTTGTTTTTATCTAAGGATTTCATATCTTCTCTTAGGCTACCATGAGGCATGTTTACTGCCTTTGGCAGATGGCCTTTCTTAGTATAATCCCCTTGAGATCTTGCATCTACAATCTGCACCTCACCTAAATCTTTAATCTGATTTGCTGTGATTAGTGGTGTGTTTTTATTTATAGCATTATCCAGTATCATACCTGTGTAATGTACAGGATCTTTTGTGGTAGAGAATGGAGGTGCATAGGCTAAATCCAGATGGAATAGCTCATCTACAGTTGCCTTATAAGTAATTAATGTTGCAAATACATCTATACGCTTATCTACTCCAGCTTCTCCCACTATCTGTACACCAAGAAGTCTACCACTGTCTTTGTCAGCAACAGCCTTGATGATCATCTCTTTGCCACCCATATATTCTGGCTTATCTGGCTTAATATTATGACATATCTGAATATTATATCCTAGCTCTACAGCATCTTTTTCACTAAGTCCTGTTGAGGCTACTGCTATGTCAAATATCTTAAATATACCTGTGCTAAGGTTTCCTCGGTAATCCATCTTGCCACTTGTTACACAGTCACCAGCAATACGACCTGTTTTGTTAGCTGTGCTCCCCAGTGGACGGTATACGGCTCTGCCACTTACTGCACAATAGGTTTCAATACAATCTCCACAACTGTAGATATCCTTAACAGATGTTTTCATGTACTCATCTACCTTAATAGCTCCTGTAATACCTAGCTCCACACCTGCATCAGCTGCTAGTGTAACATTAGGTCTTACACCTGTTGCCATTATAACCATATCTGCTTCCAGTTCATCACCATTAGATAGTATTACACTTGCTGTGTTAATCTGTGAGATAGCTGTAGATTTAATAATATTTACTGATTTTTTCTTTAACTGTGTTTCAAGGTATATGGATATATCTTCATCAAGATTAGGTGTGATTTTGCTCGCTAATTCCACTATAGTTACATCTATGTTTTGGTGGGCTAGGTTTTCTAGCACCTCAAAACCTATAAATCCTGTACCAGCTATTACTGCTTTCTTAGGGCTATTATTCTTTATAAAATCCTTAATAGCTACTGCATCATGGATATTTCTTAAAAAGAATACATTATTATTATTTATCCCACCAATATTAGGTTTAAATGCTGTTGCACCAGTTGCTACAATTAGCTTATCATAGCTATCGGTAAAAATCTCCCCTGTAAGAAGATTTTTAACATCTATTTCTTTTTTTGCAGAGTCAATTTTTAGCACTTCATGGCCTGTATTAACTGCCACATTGTATTTTTTCTTAAAGAAAGCTGGATCTCTTGGGGTTAAGCTATCTACTTCTTTAATCTCATCACCAATAAAATATGGCATTCCACAGCCTGAATAGGATATAAATGTATCCTTTTCATATACTACTATTTCTGCTTGGTCGTTGTTTCTTCTTGCTTTTGCTGCTGCAGATGTTCCTGCTGCTACTGCACCTATAATGATTATTCTCATGGTAATTCCTTTCTTGTAAGCCAATGCTTTAGGGGATTTTCTAGGATAAAGTCTATAAGTAGATTTACATTAGAAATTTGACTTATCTTTGGTTAAACCCTTAAAACCTCTCTTTGGGAAATTCATCTAGATAGCTAATTTAATTAGTATCTTAACAACTTTTAGGGGTCTGTAATGGCGACACTGAGGTCATCATTTTAAGGGCATTAATTGCCTGTTCTCTCCCTGGGCCACTAATAGAATAATGTGTCCATTTACCATCTCTACGGCCCATTACTATTCCACCCTCTACTAGTACCTTCATATGATGGGATAGGGTGGACTGTGGTATGCTAAGTTCTTCCTGCATAACACATGAACACATCTCTCCATATTGTAGTAGCTTTAATATCTCTAGTCTTTTCACATCGGATAAAGCCTTAAATATCTTAGCAGTATTATTTAAATCCATATACAAATACCCATTCCTTTCCTTTAGTTTTGTGTTATTTTCTCATAGTTAAGACCATGCCTTTTTCTAATTTGAAAATTTATTTTGTTATAATCACCACAAAACACAAAACCCATGTTTGAAACTTTGTTTCAAACTAGCTCTTTTTTTAATTTATCTTTTATATTATTTAACCTATGTTTTGTCAAATCCATTTTTCTCGATATATACATAATAAACTAAAATTATTCCCTTGTCAATAGAATTTATAAAACTAAGATGGACTTATCTATTCATGACAACTCCATCTAATTTTTTTAATATACTTCTTTATGAATATTTCCTAGAAAATAAATAAGACTATAGCATCTGTTAAGTACCCTAACTAGTAATTTAAATCTACATTATTAATAACTACGCCTATTTCGTCCCACTGATTTATAGTATTCTTCCTTAGCTCGGTACATTTCTTGATCGGCTATATTCATCTTATGCTCTAAATCCATACTAGAGTAACTAATGGCACTACCTACAGACACTATAAGCTTGTCCTCTGACTTAAACATAATATCAAGAATATTTAGCATCTTAGTAAATTCTTCGCTATTTGTATTATCCTGTAGTACCACAAATTCGTCCCCACCTACACGATAGACCTTCTCATAGAAAACCTTGCTTAGTATATTGGCACAACTAATAATCAAAGTATCACCATAACTATGCCCATAGGTATCATTTGCTTCTTTTAAACCATTAATATCAATGTAAACTATACCAACAAATCCTGTGTGGTTTTTAGATAATCTCTTTAGTGCTAGGTTAAAGCTATACCTATTGTTTAATGTGGTTAAATCATCATATAGACTCAGCTTTTTAAATTTATTTAATAGATAGTGTTTGCAGTTATTCTTATCATTAGAGCCAATGGCAAGATCATAGGCAAAATCATTACAGTTACCATATCCACAAGAAAAACAGTTTACATTTCTATCTTCATAGGTAATCTTCCCCAGTGATAGAAAGGCTTGTTCTAAGTCTACAGTTTCGTCCTTTTTGTAATCTACGCTTCGGTCGGTATAGCCTCGCAAAAAGTCATTTAAATCAAAGCTATCATCAAAGTGCTTCATAAGTTTATGGGTATTTTCTTTGGTTATCTTTGATTTAGCTTTATTTAGCTGATAATCTATTTCGTTTTGTCTAACATCTTTATTAGCACCAGTGCCAAAATTACATCCTTGCTGACAGTTTAGAGCATCTATAATAAGTGGTACAGCCTTACCCTCAGCCAAATCCTCTATATACTCATTAAAATAGTTATCAATATTATGTATACCCTCTATATGCTTAATCCATACATCTTCTCCTAGATGGTATTTTATATTTTCGCTTAAACCACCTGGACGAGGAAATGTAAAACCAATAGATCCCTCCATACTATCAAAAGTACTGCTATTATAACTAGTTAAGTCTATATTCTTTTTATTTATATAATCAGCAAGTTTTTTAAAGGTAACATTATACTCTAACACCTTTTTTGTTTGTGTGCTAGAACATTCTCGCTTTTTCCCTATACAGGGTGATAGAAACATTATTTTATCAGTAACTCCGAGATATTTCTTAAGATATATCCCCAAACATGCCACAGGGCTGTGTACAGGAGATAATTTAGATATTAGCTCTGCTTTGTACTTTTCTATATAGCTAACTACTACTGGACAGGGTTGGGCTATAATGCTGGTAAGATTCTTTTTCTCTATAGCACGCAAATGCCCCCATACGCATATATCTGCTCCCAATGAAACATCATATATTTTATTTACACCAATGCTTTTTAGGTAACCTATTAAATTCCCTATATCTTTAAAATGGAACTTAGCCGAAGGTGCTATAACCACCGATATCTGTTCACCAGCTTCTAAATCCTTAAAAAATCTATCCATATCATCAAAATACCCTCTAGCACCATGATCACAAATTTCGATACACTCACCACAGGATATACAAAACCCATGCTTAATAAAGACCTTTCCATCATCTGCCTCAAAAAAAGCCTCATTTGCCCCTGTAGGACATTTAAATATACATTTATTACATCCAGCACAATCGCTCTCATTAGTTACCACATAACTAATCTGTTCAGCCATAATATTCACCACATTTATATTGATATTTAATCTACAAACCCATATATTCTAATTATACGATTTATAGATTATAATGTCAATTTATTACTGTATTTTATCTTAAAATATTGAGTGTTTAATATCAATAAAGATTAACCATTATTTACTTATTTAAGCCCAGCAATTAATATAGGCTCTATAATAAATGTTGGGGCAGTCGCCAATGGTTTTTACCATCTGCAACTGCCCCTTTTAATTGTTGGATTAAATTGTTCTACTTAATTAAAATTACTCAGCAAAGCCAGATTCAACTAGTTTAACTAGGCTATCTACAGCTTGCTCTTCATCAACACCGTCAGCGATAATTTTAATAACTGTATCACCAACGATACCTAGAGATAGTACACCTAGTAAGCTTTTTGCGTTAACTCTACGCTCGTCCTTTTCAACCCAAATAGAGGATTTGAACTCATTGGATTTCTGGATAAAGAATGTAGCTGGGCGTGCGTGAAGGCCTACCTGATTTTTTACTGCAACTTCTTTTACATACATAGTATTACTCTCCTACTCAATTATAATCATATACCTATTTACAAATAGTCATAAACTACTTTATATACCTATTATAACATATGTATCATTAAGGTCAATCTAAAGTATATGGATTTGACTTAGTATCTTGCTATTTTCTGCTAGTTTTATAATATTTACACTAAAACTATGCACATGATTGTAGATAATGCACATTAATTTTCCACCATTATATTAACAATAATCTAATTAGTTAAATTTTTCTGTAGCTTACCTATATAAAACTAAATATACCTGTGTCTACTACTAGGTGATATCCTATAGGTATAAGAAGTGCTGGTAGGATATTTGCTGTTTTAATCTTTAGATTAAATAGGAAGTTTAGGCCTATGGTAGCTACCATAGCATAACCTACCATAGTAACAGAACTAAGAGTTTCTCCCTGTAGTATTGGTGATAACCAACCAGCACATAGGGATATTGCCCCTTGATAGAGAAACACAGGTATTGCAGAAAAGGCAACACCTATTCCTAGAGATGAGGCAAGTATTATAGACATTACAAAGTCTAAGGTGCTTTTTACAAATAAAACACTGCTATCCCCTGTCAGCCCATCATTAAGTGAACCTATTATAGCCATAGCCCCTATAGCAAATATTAAAGTTGCCGATACCAGTCCTTTAGAAAAACCTTCTGCACCTAGTTTGGATTCGATTATATCTCCACCCCTATTGGCTAATCGGTCAATATCTATTATCTCACCAATAGCTGTTCCAACTACTAAGCTAATTAGCAGTAGTAACCCTCCTGTTTCCTGTAGTTTTCCTGTAGTCATATCCACCGAAAACATTGAGGTAATTATGCCATTTCCCGAGATTACTAAAACTGATAATCCCTGTACTGCTATTATAGAGGTTTTAATTTTTTCTGGAATTCCATTTTTAATAAATAAACCTATTATGCCACCTAATACAATTGCTACTGCATTTACTATAGTACCTGTCATTGTTATTGCCATTCCTTTTCCTAAGTTTATAGTGGTTGTATGGTTTAGCAAAGGATAAGTTCTAACCCTTTGCTATGTTATCTAGTGAGTTTAGGTATTTTATATCTTCCTTTGTCAGTGGGAATTTCTCTAACATATCTGGACGGCGCTCTTTGGTAATGTCTAGGGACTTCTCCCTTCTCCATCTGTCTATATTAGCATGATGCCCACTTAGTAGCACCTGTGGCACCTCTCTGCCCTTCCACACTGCTGGACGGGTGTAGTGAGGATACTCTAACAAGCCACTGTGATGACTCTCGTCAGTAAAGCATACACTGTCAGAAAGTACACCTTCACATAATCTTCCTACAGCATCAACTAATACCAGTGCGCCTAGTTCTCCACCAGTTAGCACATAGTCACCAATACTTATCTCTGCATCAACAATCTCGTCAATTAGCCTTTGATCTACACCCTCATAATGACCACATATAATACAGATATTATCCATCTCAGCTAAAGAAATAGCTAAAGACTGGGTAAGCACCTTGCCTTTAGGGGACATGTATATGGTGTAGGGCTTACTGCCGATTTCCTCACATAAAGCCGTAAAACAGCTATATATTGGCTCAGCTTGCATAAGCATACCCATACCACCACCATAGGGTGTGTCGTCTACTCGTCGGTGCTTATCGGTAGAATACTCTCGAATATTATGACAGTTAACCTGTAGCTTCTCTGCCTTAATAGCTCTTCCAATAATACTCTCACCTACTACCTGCTGACACATCTCAGGAAATAGAGTCAGTATATCAATCCTCATCAAAAAGTCCCTCTAGTGGCTTTATCTTCATAAATCCTTCATCAAGATTTGTTTCAATAATAACCTGTGGAATAGCAGGAATCAGTCTTAACTTGCCTGTTTGGTCGGTAATGTGATAAACATCATTAGCCCCTGTTTTACTAACATCACTGAGTGTGCCATAGCTAACACCGCTATCCACATCAACTACATCAAGACCTACAAGATCCTGTATGAAAAAGTCACCTTCATCTAGTTCTATATCATCACGATTAGCATATAAAATCTTACCACGATAGCTATTTGCCTTATCCATAGTGTCTATACCATCTAGAAATAGCAGTGCCATAGCTTTGTTTAAACGTGAGGATTTAACCTTAATAGGTGTTTCCCCCTTATCAAAATATAGCATGTCAAAATCCAGTATAAATTCTGGCTGGTCTGCCCATACCTGTACTTTTAGCTCGCCTTTTATTCCATGGGTGGATACTATTTTCCCACATTCTAAAAACTGTTTTTTCATTAAAATGTTCATTCCTTTCTACATCTTATTAACCAAATGTTAATCTGAGTTTTAAATCGCCTTATGATTTAAGGCATATATAGTAAGGGATACCCCTTTTTCACTCTTTAAATAGGCTATATAAGGCAAAAAGCCGCTTAAAAAGCGGCAATCAGCAAATATTAGCTTTTAGTCAATTTCTACAGCTACTTTTTCATGTTCTGTATTAGCAGATCTTACAACGGTTCTAATTGCCTTAGCAATTTTACCCTGTTTACCGATAACACATCCCATGTCTTCTTGAGCAACATGAAGATGGTACACTACTGTGCCTTCAGCTGTTGGCTCATCCACTGTCACCTGAACAGCGTCCTTGTCATTTACAAGGCCTTTAGCGATTGCAGTAATTAGTTCTTTCATTGCTTTAATCTCCTGTCTTTAGTGATTAAAGAACATTGTTAGCTTTTAGAAGATTTCTTACTGTGTCTGTTGGTTGAGCACCGTTAGAAATCCATTTTTTTGCCTTTTCAGCGTCGATCTGTACTACTGCTGGTTCCTTAGTAGGATCATAGTAGCCAATTTCTTCGATGAATCTGCCATCTCTTGGATAACGAGAGTCTGCAACAACAACACGGTAGAATGGAGCTTTCTTAGCACCTAGACGACGTAGTCTTATTTTAACAGCCATTAACTGTCACCTCCTGTAAAATTATTATTTATTTTTTCACCCTAAAGGGTTGAAAACGATTATTACATTGGGAACATTCCCGGTGGCATAAATTTGCCCATTTTCTTACTGCCTGACAGTTTATTCATCTGCTTCATCATCTTCTTCATCTGTTCAAACTGCTTTAGCACTCGGTTAACATCCTCAACCTTTGTACCACTACCAGCTGCAATTCTTCTCTTGCGCTGTGGATTTATAAGTGATGGTTTTGCTCTTTCCTTCTTGGTCATTGAGTTAATAATGGCTTCAGTTTTTTTCATTTCCTGTTCGCCACGCTCCATGTCCTCATCCTTTACCTTGTTTGCTCCTGGGAACATACCGATAATGGAACTTAGTGAGCCCATCTTCTTAATCTGTTTCATCTGTGCCAGTAGATCATCAAGGTCAAACTTGTTCTCCTGCATCTTAGCTGCTAGAGCTTCTGCTTCCTTCTCATCTACATTAAACTGCGCTTTCTCAATAAGGGACATTACATCACCCATACCAAGAATTCTAGATGCCATACGCTCAGGATGGAATACCTCTAGATCATCTAGTTTTTCTCCCATACCTGCAAATTTAATAGGTTTTCCTGTTACTGCTCTTACTGATAGTGCCGCACCACCTCGTGTGTCACCATCAAGCTTTGTTAGGATAACTCCATCAATTTCTAAAGCTTTATTAAATGTATCAGCAGCATTAACTGCGTCCTGTCCTGTCATTGAATCAAGTACAAGTAGGATTTCGTTAGGATTAACTGCTTCCTTAACATCTTTTAGCTCGTCCATTAGCTTTTCATCTATGTGTAGTCGACCTGCTGTATCTATAATAACTATATCGTTACCATAGTCACGAGCATGGTTTAAACCTTTTTTAGCGATGGTTACTGGATCTCCCTGTCCCATCTCAAAAACTGGAACCCCAGCTTGTTCACCTACAACCTGTAGCTGTTTAATAGCTGCTGGTCTGTATACGTCACAAGCAATTAGCAAAGGTCTTTTACCTTGGGATTTAAACATTTTAGCAAGCTTAGCACAGTGGGTAGTTTTACCAGCACCCTGTAAACCAGCCATCATAATTATTGTAGGCACCTTAGAGGAGATATTTATTCTTGTAGACTCCCCACCCATCAGTGCTGTTAACTCTTCATTAACTATCTTTATAACATGCTGTGCTGGAGTTAAACTCTCTAACACCTGATCACCGATAGCTTTTTCTGTTACAGATTTAATAAAGTCTTTAACTACCTTATAGTTAACATCCGCTTCTAGCAGTGCTAGGCGAACTTCCTTCATTGCTTCCTTAACATCTTCTTCACGAAGTTTACCTTTAGACCTAAGTCTTTTAAAGGCTGCTCCTAATTTGTCTGATAAACTTTGGAATGCCATATTTATGACCATGCCTTTCTATGATTTTGGAATGTTTTGCTCTCTTTAATCAGTATCTAATACCGAAAGCTCAAAACTTTAGTTTGAATTTTATCAAACCTACCTCATCATTTATTAGTCTTGTAAAACACTTGCCTCTGCAATTATTTTACTAACCTTATTATATATCTCTGGGTTTTGCCCGTATTTGTCATTTAAAAACTGTATGTCTTTAGCCTGTGAAATAATATTTTCCATGGTGTTTTGGATAATGTCAAACTTTGCAGCAAGTCCTAGCTTTTCCTCTAACTCCAGTAGCTGTACTTCCCCTCTTTTTATAGAGTCTCGCACACCCTGTCTAGTTATTTTACTGTGCTGGGCTATCTCTGCTAAGGACAAATCCTCATTATAGTAAAAATCCATTACTTCTCGCTGTTTTTCTGTCAGCATCTCACCATAGAAGTCAAGGAGTATGGAAAGATTTAAGTTTTTTGCCATAATCAAACCCCCTGTGTAAAGTTAATAGCTTTACATAATCTCTTTTGGTATTATATACTAAAGAAGCTGTGGTGTCAAGTGTTTTCCTTTACAGTTTGAAAAAAATTTTTTGAGAGGTTATGACACCACCTATAAATCCACTAAAAACTCTTATATGACAAGTATTTATTATAGCTTAAAATAGTCCATATTACAATTAATATATTATTAATTTAGCTTATATTAAAGGGACTGTCGCATTAATAAATATGTCGATGATTTTACACAAACATAATGTAGGGTTCGATGCCTACATCCAACCGAAAACTTAGATTTCTTATCATCTTCGGTCTGATGTGGGCATCAGACCCTACAAATACATGATTGGTTTTATGCAGTTTTACCTTAATACAACAGCCTCTTCTTTTTATATAGATAGATCCTATTGACCTTTGTCAAATTCGACCTTTAGTTTCTCTAGTGCTTTCTTCTCTATTCTGGAAACATAGGATCTGGATATTCCAAGTTTACTGGCTACCTCACGCTGAGTTAACCCATGATGACCTAGTAAGCCATATCTCATTATTACTATTTCCTTTTCTCTACTATCTAGCACAGTGCCGATAAATTTATGAAGCTTCTCGGAATTAATCATCAAATCCACTTCCTCTAGCATTGTGTCTTCCTGTGACATAACATCCATAAATGTTAGGCTGTGACCTTCGTTATCACTATCTATAGAGTCGGAGATAAATACATCCTGTGCAAATTTTTTCTTTGACCTAAAATACATTAGTATTTCGTTTTCTATATTTACATAGTGGCTCAGGCTCTCCCTTTGGGGGAGCTGTCACGGAGTGACTGAGGGGGCTACCCTCTCCGTCGACTTCGTCGCCACCTCTCCCAATGAGAGAGGCAAGAGCAGGCAGTTCCACATCATCTTCCACTGAACCAAATAGATAAATATGGGCATTTTCACCGTCCCAAATTATCTTTTTTACAAAAGTACGAAGTGCCATTCGTTTTTGCTCTACACTCATATCATCAAATGTAGATGCAAAATTTGAAAGCAAATCTTTTAATAAATCAAACTCACTATCGGTCATTACATTTTGCGTTGTAATGTTTTCAAGCTCTGAAATGCTTTGCTCAATGGTTTTAAGTTCGTCACTATCATCATTTAGTTTTTTAAGCAGATGCACTTCGGCTGGAGTTCCTATTGAATTTGTCACTGTGACAGTCAGTTTTTCAATGTCTTTTTGTTTATCTGTTTTTAGCTTGTTAAGTCTTTCAAGCTGAGCTGAAACACTCTCGCTATCGGTCTTAATTTCAGCCCTTACCCTTTCAAGTTCAGCTAAAAACATTGATGGTTCGGTTGATAGCTTTTTAATTTCCTCACAAACTAACTTGTCCAAATTATTGCCGTTAGGGTTTTTCATTTTACACTTTTGCATTTTGCTTTTTTCTTTCATCGTGCAAAGATATGAATAAATAAATTCACCGTCAGCGTTGACCCTACTTGACATTTTCGGACGCATATAGTCACCACAAGAGCAGTACAAAATCCCAGAAAGAAGTGCTACATGAGAGCGTGGTTTTCTGTAATTTTTGTCTTTGTTATTAGCAAGCATATCGAAAACCTTAGAAAAATCACTGCCTGAAATAATGCCTTCGTGCTTCCCTACTGCGATTATCCAATCGGACATTTCCCTTGTTTCATGTGCCTTGCCACGCTTTTGAATTGTCTTATTATAAGCCATAATGCCTGATTTACCATCAAAGGTTTCAAATCCACCGAAAATCTCAACTTGATTTTTCGTGAGAAACTCAAAAGATGCCTTGTCAGCTATCATATAGACAGGGTTTTCTAATATATTTTTTATGGTAAAACGAGAAAAATCTCTGCCGTTTTTGGTTTTTAAGTTTTTCTGAATTAGATAAGTTTCAGTAGCTGAAAGTGAATTGGTTTCGATAAATTTAGAGAAAATCAGCTTCACTAAAGAAATTTCTTCCTCTATTGGAACAAGCTTAAATGCTTTTTTAAGTTTGCCATCAACTGTTATCTTTTCCACTGCTTGTGATACGTACCCAGTAGGTGTTACCCCACCAAGCCAGCGACCAGTTTTAGCAAGTTCTCGCATATTATCACGAATACGCTCTGCGATAGTTTCACGCTCAAGTTGAGAGAAAACCGATGCAATATACATCATCGCACGACCCATAGGTGAAGATGTGTCAAATTGCTCTTTAATCGATATAAAACCTGTGTTTAAATCATTAAGTTCCTCAATAAGCCCTGCAAAATCACCTATATTACGAGAAATTCTATCAAGCCTATAGCAAACAATGTAGTTTATCTGCTTTTTCTTAACAAGGCTCATCATCTCTTGAAATTTCGGTCTGTCAAGGTGACCACCTGAGTATCCTTCATCTTCAAAAATCAAGATATTTTCAGATGTCACTTCTGGGAAATGAGTGGATATATAGGACTTACAAAGTTCAATTTGGTTTTCGATGCTCTCACCCTTGCCAGTAAACTTGGATTTACGAGAGTAAATAGCAATTTTTTGTTCTGTTTTTTTCATAGGTGCCTCCTTGTTTAAAATTTATCATTTTTACTATAGTACCATAGTGGCTACAAGGTTGCAAGGGTTGTTAACTAAATTTCATTGATAATGTTCGCTTCTAAAAATAAAACTACCCAAATTAAGGAAATCTTAATTTGGGTAGTTTTATTTTTAATTATTATCTTATTTCAATATCAGTGGTTTTTAATTTAAGGAGGGTTTTTATTAGAATAAAGGACAAAGACTACATCATAAAATTAAATAATAGGAGGGCAAATGATGAAAGCAATTGTGTATTTTCCTAAAAGCGATAAAGACAAAACTGAACTTATGCAAAAAGTTGCGACAGTTCACGCTGAAGCCGTGGTGACAAAGCTTAATTCTTTGCCACTCACTAAGGAAAAATCTAATCTACTTATAGATGAAATTATATTT
Organism: uncultured Oscillospiraceae bacterium; assembly: GCA_964369235.1. Lineage (GTDB taxonomy): Bacteria > Bacillota > Clostridia > Oscillospirales > Ruminococcaceae > CAYJEQ01. Next base: position 20,454 of record CAYJEQ010000047.1, read on the forward strand.
AAATAAATCAAAAACCGTAAGACTTTTTTAGGTCTTACGGTTTATTTTTTTGAGTTTTTGACACTGAACTTTTGCATAAAATTCTAAGACCGAATTTTATTATCAAACCATGTATGTAATGGTCAAGCAAAATGGTAACACTTTACTCGGAAAATCACATTAAGCAGTA
>CAYJEQ010000048.1:0-19824 GCA_964369235.1 uncultured Oscillospiraceae bacterium
TGGGGTTATCGGCTCTGCCGTTGCCGCTGGGGTTTTCCTATCTAATTTCTCTTAAATGTAATAAAAAAACTGCTTATTATGATGCGAGTTGGTATCATAATAAGCAGTTTTTGTTGATATTATTTAAATCTCTAATTCTAGTAGTGGTGCATGTTGTTGTGCACCATATACATCTCGGTCAAAACATGTACCCGATGAAACAGGTCGTAGAAAAGTCACTTTGATTCCCATTGCCTTATCAAAACTTACCACATGGCTTATACTATCAAGTGGTATATTATAAAGCTTTGCAATGGTCTCTGTAGTAATTTTTCCACTATCTCTCACTTTTATATAATTTTCTTCTCTATCAAAAAGAATGTCAATTGTAAGCTCAAAGGGTCCCGAATTTTTACTTCTTAGCACCTTTACCAAATTCGATAATTTCTCAGTATGCTTCATTATCTACTGCCCCCATTTCAAAATACTCAGTTGGAAAACAAATAGTTCCATTGTGAATTTCCATTAGGTGATATACTGAAAACTCATATACTGCACCGAAATTCACATCACTGGGCGCAAAGGGAAATGCCAGATTCCCTGCTGTTGCCTTTCTTCCCTCATATCCAAAATGAAGCAGTGATGAGCGCACAGAAGCACATATAGCACTTGCAATGTCCTGTGTTTTAGCAAGAACTTCAAATACAACCCCAACTTCGTGACCTCTGGTTTTAACAGGCTCTAACTGACCCATAACACCGTCAATGCCATAATTTATGAAGTTTATTTCATAGTCTTTCTTTGGAATCTCACTATAATAGCTTCTCACATCATTTTTTACAATTTCCTGTACTTCTTCCAGTTTAGAAATTAATATTGGATCTCGTATACCTGCAACCACAAAGCTACGATATGCAACTTGTCTTGCACCCTCAAGTTTAATTTTATACACATCTGTATGAGAAATTTTACTACCACTGACCGAAACCCTACCCCCACCAAGTTCTGTAAATTCACAGTCAAAGAGATTTAGTACGATGCCAGGTCCATGCAGTATATATGGGTGATCTTTCTCATAAAAACTATGAGCTGCAATAGAAACCTTAGTGCATGCTCTTTTTTTATTTGTGGGATATACTTCAAAGTGATCATCAAAAATAACACCCATCATACAATCTTTTCCACTACCAGGCTCTGCGGCAATTGCACCACATTCTAGTATTTTCCCAAGATGATAGGACAGGGCTGGGTCACAGCCATTGTAAATTGCCACAGCTGCAAATGGTGCAGGATCGTATGCTCTGCCACAAATAATTATATCTGCACCATCTTGCAGTGCTTTTATAATAGGCTCTGCTCCCATTTGAGCTACCACACCATTTGTCTCTTTAAGAATTTGTGGGGTTAACGTAGGTATATTGGGTGACATTTGAGTAATTTTATTATCTGCTATTGCCTTTTCTATCAAGGAATCATTTATATCTGCCCATATTACAGCAACTTTTGCTTTTAACTTCTCTTCACGCAAAATCTCCTCAACAATATCTAGAGTCCACTGAGTGTGTACCCTTGCTCCACTACCTCCGGCACTGCCGACAATCAGTGGGATATTATGGGATCTTGTCTCTGTAACCATTATATGTAAATCCTTTTTACAAGCTAGCCTGCTGACAATCGCAACCCCTGCACCAAGTTTATGGGGTCCCGCATCTGTGGATCCTGCATCCACAACTACAGCATCTGGATTTTCTGCCATTCCAGCAAGAAAAGACTCTTTTGGAAAACCGTATCCAAGTATACCACAAGGTGAAAGAATCTTAAACATGAATATGACCAACCTTTCTCTGAGTTGCAAAGTTTTGAAGGATTTTACTTATGTAAAATTCAAATTGAAAATTTGAAAGTACAAAACTTGCTGTTTGAAAAATTATTCCAAACTTACTCTTTAAATTTCTTCAATTTCAAAGCTGCCAAATGCTGTGCGTCCCATAGAAAGCCTAGCCATTCCATACATTCCATAAGCAAAGCTACTGTCTTCAAAGGTAATTACTAAATTGCCATCTACAAACGCTTCGATTTTATCACCTTTAGCAACTACTTTCACTTGGTATTCTCTGTCATGTTCCCATGTAAAATCAACTTCTTTTATCAGTGAAAGCCCATGGATTTCCTTGTAAGCGCCGAATTTACCACTTTTTGTAAATCCAACCAAATATCCTCTTGCTGCTCCCTGTGAGCGAATAGCTATCATATGGTCATCACCAAATAGTGGTGTTACTGTGGTTTTAACACTGTAATCCTTAGAAAAGTAAGCCCCTGCAAACGACTGTGCATAAGCATCACTCATCACATATACCTTATCAGAATATAAATCCCAAGCACCATAATTGTGTGAGAAAGGTGATATACACCCAAAGTTTGTAGTTTGCTTTGTAAAGTCAATACTATATTTACTCTTACCATTAATTCTAAAATCATCAATATAGATTTTTCCAAGTGACTTAATTCTCGTAGCACAGGTTTCAAATAAAATACCTACTTCGCTAATTAAATCACCCTCTGTGTCTGGAATATCAAATTCTACATCGATCCAATTCTCATGTTTTAATTTGATAAATCCCTGGAAAACATCTCTTTGCTCATTTGCAAGACGGATATATGGCGCTACCATTGGAGTGTCATTACCTGAGAATAGATCAAGGTAAATCTTCATTGATACCTTCTGGCCTGAGTAAACTGTTGGTGAAAATACAGGACTATATCGCTCATCAGAAAAATCTTTTCTTAGATAATATGGTTTATAGAAAATCTTGAAATTTTCTCCTCTGTCCATTCGGTCAAACTGGACTTCTAGAGAGCCTGTGCCACTGTATGCATGTTTGTTGCTATGCTGCACTTTTGCAAAGAAAAAATCAGACACACGAATATTATGAGTTGAGCCAGGTAGTTCAAAATCAAAGAAAATTTCATCTCTTTTAAAAGAATCAACTAGCTCAGTTGGCGCTTCTTCGCCAGCTGTTTTATATCCCAATAGTGCAAGTTCCTTTGCATATGTAGGAATATCTAAAATATTAAGTGACCCTGCAATTGAGGACAATACAATAGAATCGTTTATCGGTGTGCGATAGTGCTGGGCAATCCCATCGGTACTACACATTACCCCAAGCACTGTTCCCACATTTCCAGCGTTACAGTCAGTGTCCCAACCACACATTGTAGCAATTTCTACTGTACGATTAAAGTCCCCTTTTCCGTAAAGCATTGATAAAATACAGATTCCTGCATTTGGTATCATATGGCAAACACCTAAGTATTTATCATATCCCCAGTCACGTTCTAACATATCTCTGCAAGCTCGAAAATCATCAGGATTTTCTTTGTAAAAAGCCTTAACAGCTTGTGCCACTGCATAATATTTAGACACTTTTGGTACTTCCTCCAGTGCTCTGTCCACAATACTCTCAATGTCATTATTTTGATATGCTTCAGATATTGCTGCACAGAAAAAACGAGCCCCATACATGCCCTCACCATCGTGAGAAACAGAAGCTGCAATCTCCCCTAAGTCTGCTGCTCTTGTTGGATTGCAAGGTGTGATAAGTCCCCATGTGTCGATGAAAATTTGGCCACCGATTTGTTCAGCTAATATTTGCCCATTCTGCTTAATTGAGCCACTTTGTGGTGCTTCAATACCTCTTTTTAAGTTAATGTAAGTGGTGTGTTCAGTGCTTCTACCATAACCTCCCCACCAAAACATACCCTTACCATCACGAGAATAGTTTAACCATGCACGAGCTACATCTTGAGGTTTAATATCTCCATCTTTAGCATCATCATACAGTGCTCGTAGGAAAAACACTGGACCATTTGCATCATCATCTGCTGCAAAATTGATATAATCCTTAACATAGTTGGTGATATCACCATATGTATCCCTTATTCTCTCATATGTCCATAGGACAGATTCCACAGGAGCACCTATTCTAATACCGATATTCATACCAAGAAATCCTGCATATGTCTTCTCCAAATAATTATTAACCATTTCTTGTTCCCTCTTTCTATATTATTTTAATTTAAACGAATCATAGAATCCATAATTAAAGCAAACTATCTACTTCACTTCTTGTGGGAATTGAAATCTGAGCACCTTTTCTTGTAACAGTTATGGAGGCAGCCATATTGGCAAATTTCATTGCTTTGTCAATTCCCTGACCCTTTGCAAGCTCAGCAACAAAAGCTCCATTAAAAGTATCCCCAGCTGCCGTTGTATCTAAAACTTCAACCTTTCTTGTGGGATAATGCTGCTTATGATTTACTACAGAGTAAAGTGAACCTAATTCCCCTAGTGTTGCAATAATAGTATTTGCACCAAGTGCATGTAGTTTGTCACAGGCTGTTTTTGCACTTTCTATATCATTAACAGTCAAACCACTGAGTATTTCAAGCTCACTCTCGTTTGGGGTTATATAGTCCACTCCCGTCAAAACATCTTCTGGTAGGTATTTAGGGGCTGGTGCAGGATTTAGCAGTATGGTTTTCTTTGAAGCTTTAGCGATTTCGATGACTTTTTGTACCCCAGACATAGGTATTTCTAATTGTAGCATTATTATATCACTTGCTTCAATTAAATCTCGGTGTTTCTCAACAAATTGTGCGTCACAGGCATTATTTGCCCCTGGAACTACAATAATACTATTATTACCATTTTCTGCAACCTGAATAATAGCAAATCCTGAGGGGAGGTTTGCACTAGTCTCAATCTTATCAGTTTTGCAACCACTTTTCTTAAGGTTTTCCTTGAGTAACTTTCCGTTCTCGTCTCCTCCAACTATACCAAGAAACGATACATTATCTGCAAATTTTGCAGCAGCATAGGCTTGATTTGCACCTTTTCCACCTGTGCATAATCCCTCGTATTCTCCCATGACGGTTTCGCCAATTTTTGGAATGTTCTTCACTTTAATAACCGTATCCATATTAATACTTCCGATAACAAGTATGGCAACCTTTGTGTTTTTTTCCATAAATATGACCATTCCTTTCTCTTAGTTTGCAATGTTTTAGGCGATTTTGCATTGCCAGTAAACTGGCATTAGCAAAATTTCACTCCATCCCAGTGAAAAGCCTCAAAACTTGCGGTTTGAAAATTTTATTTTCAAACTTCCTCCTAAAATTACTTAACCGGTTTATTTGTTTTCATTATACTTAATTTTACATATATTTCAAGTATTTTTTTGTAATTTATAATTTTTTGTTTACATTGCACTCAAGGCAGTGTTATAATTGTGTAAAATAACATTAGGGGTGATAGTTTGAACCAAAGTTTCAAACATGGTTTTTGTGCTTTTCGGTCATTATTACCCGAAATTTTCTCATAATAATTATGAAAAAAATACATAAAACACCGAGAAAGGAATGAGCATTTATATGATTCAGACAATATCTGATATTGCTAGAATTGCTGGTGTGTCAAAAGCAACAGTTTCAAGAGTAATTAATAATAATGAAAAAGGTGTAGGCAAAGAAACAAGAGAGCGCATACTTGCTATTATTAAAGAGAACAATTATCGCCCTAATGCTCTTGCACGCTCAGTTGCCACTTCAAAAAGCATGACAATTGGGATTGTAATCCCCGATATCTCAAATCCATTTTTCCCAAAACTTGTCCGTGGTATAACAGACTATGTATCAAGCCTTGGATATGCTGCTCTATTATGTAATTCTGATTCAAATTCAGAGTTGGAAAAGCAATATGTGTGCATGTTTGAAGAAAAGCGCGTGGATGGGCTTATCCTAGCTATAGAAAATAAGGATATAGCCAAGTATATCAACATCCCCTGTGTCTATATTGATAGGATTGCCTCTGGAAATAAACAAGCAAGTGTCAGTATCAACAATTTTAACGGTGGTGCAATTGTAGGCGATCATCTGATAAAAACAGGTGCTAAAAATATCGCTTTTATAGGTGGCGAAAGAAAGCTTATAAATTCTGCACAGAGGCTGGCTGGCTTTAAGGATGCACTAAGTTCTCACTCTTATGAGCTCCCAGATGAAGCTATATTTTTTGGAAACTTTTCAATTGATACAGGTTACGAATATACAAAGAAGTTAATTGCAAGTGGTACTGAGTTTGATGCAATTTTTGCAGCCTGCGACCTGATTGCAGTTGGGGCACTAAAAGCACTTAAAGAGTCAAAATTATCTATTCCCAGTGATGTTCAGGTAGTTGGTTTTGACGATATAATGATCGCGGAGCTTCTTGGAATTACCACAATTGTGCAACCGGTATACGAAATGGCAACCGAAGCAGCCCGTATGCTCATTGATATAATCGAAGAAAAGACTAGTACAACCAAACATATTACAATTGAACCTACACTTATTGTGAGAGATACCACAAACAAGCGCAAACGATAAACAAATCTTAGAGATACTGGAATTTTATACTAATTATACATAGATACATTGATTGTTATCGTAACAATCAATGTATTTTTTTAACAAAATTTAGATAATGCTGTGTATTGTAACAAATTTCCAGCTTATATTTTTAGTAAATTGCCAATTGCAATATATGTTAATTTAGTGATAAAATGTTAATAATTACTAAACCGTTTACTTAATCTTATTAGTGGAGGTTGCAAATGGATAAAAAAACGATGCGCAAATTAAAACTACAAGCTGATATTGCTCAGATCAAAAAAGATCGTGTACTATACTTAATGCTAGCACCAACTATTATATATTTCATCTTCTTTAGGGTGCTCCCCATACTAAATATGCGACTTGCCTTTTTTGACTATAAGCGCAATGGAGATTGGGTTTGGGCAGGGCTTAAATATTTTGATATAGCCTTCTCTACCCCAGCATTGTTTGGCATTATTGAAAACACCCTCATAATTAGCTTTATGAAATATGTTATTCTATTTCCTGTCTTTGCAGTTTTCGCAATATTACTAAATGAAATACGCATGAGGCGCTTCCAAAAACTTGTACAGGTAATTTCATATCTGCCACACTTCCTATCTTGGGTTGTAATCGCTGGTATCTGGATTGCAGCACTTTCACCAAGTCGTGGTATTGTCAATGAGGTACTTGCATTTTTCAATGCAGATACCATTGACTTCATGACCAGCAAAGAGCATATACGCTGGGTACTATTTTGGTCAGAGGCATGGAGAAGTCTTGGCTGGGACTCTATAATTTACTTCACTGCAATTATTTCAATTAACCCAGCCCTATATGAAGCAGCAGTTATTGATGGTGCTAATCGTTGGCAGATTATACGACATATAATCTTACCTGTGCTTGTTATCCCAATGACAACTATGTTTATCTTAAATCTTGGATTTTTCTTAAATGCTGGATTTGACCAAGTATTTAACTTTGGAAACGATGCTGTAAATTCTACAATCGACATTTTAGATACATATATTTATCGAATCGGTGTGCAAACTGGGCTGTATTCTCTAGCAACAGCAGTAGGTTTAATAAAAGGAGTCATTGGAGTTATTCTTGTATTAATAACTCATATATTATCAAAGCGATTCACAGGCAAAGGCGTGTGGTAAGCAGATCGGAGAACATATGAAAAGTAAAAATTTCACACTAGGTCAATGTTTATTAAATCTATTAATGCTATTTATTATCTTTTCAATGACAGTGCCATTGTTAAACATTCTTGCAACTTCCTTATCCGACCCATCAGTTTCATCATCTATGAGCTCTTTTGCAATATTTCCTCAGGACTTAAATTTTATTAACTATAAAATAATACTAAATCACCCCACCATCATGACAGCCTTTAGAAATTCTGTATATATAGCTGTAGTTGGTACTTTTATCAATATAGCACTTACTATGATGGCTGCATATTCACTAACTAGACCCAAGCTTAGATTTAAAAAAATTATTATGACTTTTCTAATTGTTATGATGGTTTTTGATCCAGGGCTTATCCCTGAATATCTAACAATTCAGGAGTTAAATTTAATGGATAGTCAGTGGTCAATAATTCTACTAACAGCAGTTAATGTGTACTATCTAGTTATTATGATGAGATATTTTGAAGCCGTGCCTCAAACCATGTATGAGGCAGCAGAAATCGATGGGGCTGGACATCTTACAATTCTATGGCAGATAGTTGCACCACTAGCTAAACCTGGAATTGCAACAATTACAATGTTCTATGGCGTTGCGAGATGGAACGAATATTTTAAGGCAGGGCTGTATCTACAAACCCCGTCTAAGACAACACTCCCTGTACTGCTAAGACAGTTCATTGTCGAAAACAACACAGAAGCACTAATTGGTGTTGAGAATATACTAAGTTATAATGAACTGGCACAAGTAGATTTAATGGCATTAAAAAATGCTACCATCGTGGTATCACTTATTCCAATTTTGCTCATATATCCTCTCGTGCTTAAGTTTTACACGAAAGATATCATGGGTGGCGGTGTAAAAGAATAGATAATTTGGGGGTATACCCATAATTATAAAAAGTTAGAAAAATAAAACACAAACTATTGGAGGACAAAATATGAAAAAGAAATTAGCTTCACTTATGGCATTGGTTATAATGCTCAGTATGTTTGCTGCTTGCTCAAATAGCTCTGACAATGGAGATACCCAAACAGACTCTGGGCAAAGTACAGACAGTGCAACTGACAGTAGTTCAGATGCAACCCCAGAAGGTCAAATCGGTTCGGCAGATGCACCTGTCGAAGTTCACCTGCTTATGAAAGATATCGATCCAGCCTCAGATGATATAATCGCTATGGAAGAACAAATTGAGGCAGGCATGGCAAAGAACAATCAATTTGTTGATCTTGTATTTGATCCAGCACCAGCTGGCTCATATAATGACACTGTACCTGTTGCATTTAGAACTGGCACAGTAAACCCTGATATTATCTATTTCCAAGGTGGAGATCTGACACTTGGACAAGAAGGATACCTTGAAGATTTGACCCCATATATTGATAATTCAACTTATGTAAAGTCTCTTCTAGCTGAACATAATATTCAGTCCCTAGACAGCTATCCATATCTAATGTGGCTTGCTCCCGCCCGAGTGCAGTTTGGTGTAATGAGAAGCGATTGGGTTGCACAGCTTCCAACTGCACAAGCAGTTTTAGCTGACCCAACAGTTGATAATTATCGTGCAATGTTTGAAGAAATAGTTGACACAGGTCTTGCTGATGTGGCATTTACAATGGACGGCTCTGTAACAAGACTTAACCAAATCTTCAACCAAGCATTTGGAGTAACAGGTGCATATATCAATAATGGTGAAAAATATATCAGCTATATGATTTCAGAAGAGGAACTTGCAAAACTAGAATTTTATGCAGGTCTATACGCTGATAAACTAATTGATCAGGAATATCTTACAACACAGTGGGACGGTATGGAGCAAAAATTCTATGAGGGAACAGCTGCTATGACCGTTGGTACACAAGGTGCTGTTGTTAAAATTTATAATGACAAAATGATACAAACCCATGGTGAAGAATCTGCTTTAACAGTTTTCCCACCAGCATCTGGTATTGGTCAAGGTGCACTTTCAGTTGACACTTCTAAAGAATCCCGTGGTCTTGCAATTAACTCAGAGAGTGAAGTAAAAGACGCAGCATTTGCAGTATTTGAATATATGGCTTCTCCAGAAGGGCGCAAAATTGACCTTCTTGGACTTGAGGGAGTTCAATACACAATTGAAAATGGTGAAGTAGTGCCAACAGAGAACTACAACAACTGGTGGCCACGCTTCCACGAAACAAGGAACACATTTGATCCAGGTGTAACAATTAGCGAAGATTTATACCCAGCAGCAGCAACCCTTTCACTGGAATATGGTAATACATATTTCGTTGGCGACCAGACAAATATTCTTCTACCAGCAGAGCTTGCTCCACTTAATGACGCAGTTGTTAATCTTTACAATGAATTTGCAACAGATATCGTTATGGGTAGAAAGACTGCAGCTGACTTTGATGCATATGTGGCTGATTTCTATGCAAATGGCGGTGATCAAATCGAAGAATATGTTAACGCAAACCTTGGATAAATACAAATTCCCACAATTTCTGTGGTAATTCTAGAATAAAATTTACTAGCTGCACATCTTACCAACTGTGGCAAGATGTGCAGTCTGTCAGAAATTTATAAAATCAACATGCCATATGGCGGAATGGAGCGAAATTATGCTAACTAGAGCACAACTAACCAGTGATAAAGCTAAACTTTTTGATAAGGTATACGGCTCGATTTCTGGACTAGCTATTGGAGATTCTTTTGGTGATGCTGCAAGAAAACCTGATCAAGTTGAGCGATATGGATTTACTACCGATTTTAACAAAGGTGCAACTTGGAGCACTGACGATACAGAATTTGCCCTTCTTACCTGCCAAACACTTCTTGACTGCAATGGTGAATTGACTTCACAGGCTGTGGTAGATGCATGGCTAAAAAATGTGGCAATACAAGATGAATTTAAGCGTGGTGGTGGGTCAGAAATTGAAACTGCAGTTAATTTACTACGAGGATATCGTCCACCATACAGTGGTAAATTTGGTGCATATAATTCCAGTGATGGTGCAGCAATGAGAATAGGGCCTATCGGAACATATTGCGCAGGCGACCCTGAAAAAGCAGCTAAACTTGCCGAAATCGATGCCTCTATAAGCCACTATCGTGATGGTATATGGGGTGCACAAGCAGTTGCTGTTGCTGTTTCTATGGCAATGGTTGATGCTGATATGGATGAGGTTTTAAGCACAGCTATGAGCTATGTTCCAAAGGATAGCTGGTTCTACCACAATGTAGATAAAGCCTTTGAAATCATCGAAGGTAATAACAATGATTTATATGATTCCTGGATGAAAATACATGATATTTCCTGGTCAACCTATAGAGCCACAGTAGCAGAAGCAATTACACTAGCATTCTGTGCATTAAAACTTGAGCATTCAACCTTTAGAAAAGGTATTGTTATTGCAGGTAACTTTGGCCGTGATGCTGATACAATCGGTGCAGTTGCTGGCGCAGTGTTAGGAGCAAAATATGGAGCCTCTGCAATTCCTGAGGGATGGAGTGACAGAACAAGATATCCATCGGGAACATGTCTTCAATTTACAAAAGGTCTTGACCTTAAAAAGCTTTCAGAACAAATGGTTGAAATTATGTAGTATTAGGATAATTTATCAAATTCGGAGGTGCTTATGGCTGGCATAATGTTTAAGGATATAAAAAAAGTATATGATGGTGGCGTAACAGCTGTCCACGAGTTCAATCTAGAAATTGAAGATAAAGAGTTTATCATCCTAGTAGGTCCATCTGGTTGTGGAAAATCTACAACACTAAGAATGGTAGCTGGGCTAGAAGATATTACATCAGGTAATCTTCATATAGGAGAACGACTTGTAAATAATGTATCACCCAAAGACAGGGACATTGCCATGGTTTTCCAAAACTATGCACTATATCCCCATATGTCAGTATATAACAACATGGCTTTTGGGCTAAAACTTCGTAAAGCTCCAAAAGATGAGATTGATAAAAAAGTCAGAGAGGCAGCAAAGGTTTTGGACATTGAGCATTTACTAGACAGAAAACCCAAAGCACTTTCTGGTGGTCAGCGTCAGCGTGTGGCTCTAGGGCGTGCAATGGTTAGAAATCCTTCAGTATTTCTTCTTGATGAACCATTATCAAATCTTGATGCAAAGCTTCGTGCTGCAATGAGAACTGAGATTACAAAACTACATAAGAGACTTCAAACAACTTTTATCTATGTAACCCATGATCAAGTTGAAGCAATGACAATGGGTGATCGTATTGTAGTAATGAAAGATGGCTTTATTCAGCAAGTAGACACACCGCAAAATCTCTATGATAAGCCCCACAATCTTTTTGTGGCTGGATTTATCGGCTCACCGCAAATGAATTTTATCAATTGTAAAATTATTGAGAAAGATAAAATCTTCTTTGCAAAATTTGAGCAGTTCGAACTTAGTCTCCCACAGGAAAGATTTAGCAATGATATTATGGAAAAATACCGAGATAAAGAAGTAACTATAGGTATTCGCCCGGAAGATTTACACAGGGAAGATTCCTTTCTAGAGGCTGAAAATGCTAGTTTAATCGAGGCTACCGTTGATATTGCTGAGATGATGGGTAGTGAGATTTACATTCATCTTAACTGCATGTCAACTCAAATTATTACAAAAACCCCTACCAGATATAGAGCAAAAGAGGGAGAAACAGTAAAACTTGCAGTAAACACCAACAAAATCCATATCTTTGATAAAGATACATCAAATTCAATTATTTAAAATGTGGAAGCACCTAATTAAATTTTGTAAAAAAAATAAATGCATCCTAAAAATTAAGACTTATAATCTAAAGTTTTAATAGTTAGGATGTATTTTTCTTTATGTAGGTTTTTTAATTATATATGATAGATAATTTTATCTGGATAATCATATATTCTAGGCTTTATACTTTCTTATAGTTTATCAGAAAACAAATCAAGACCACCTATGACAACAGGTGGTCTTGATTTAATTTACATATACTATCTTTATTTACATTAATATTAAAACGCCTTGTTGTAGGTGTTAAACTCCCCTACAGCTTCTATTTTCTCAGGTCCCATTGGTGCAAATCTTAGCATTACATATTCTGCATTTAATAGACAGTCATCGCCTGATTTTTTAATTACATTCCACATCGCTCTAGCTAGGTCAATAACAATATCTTTGTACTTTGGATTATCTACCTGATTTACTAGCTCATTTGGATCTAATGATAAATCATAAAACTCATCATAATCAAATCCGTTAAATACATATTTGTAGTTATCTTTCCATACTATTCTCTGAGTGTAGGCATAACGCTGTCCTTGGAACTCTGCAAATGATATTTTATCACTGCCATCTGCTCCATTAATATAAGGCACCATAGAAGTACCATCAATATTACCTTTAAGTGCTGGCATACCCATTAATTCTAGGATAGTAGGCGACATATCTATTGTGGTAGTGTGGGTATTACAGTCAATATTCCCCTGTATTCCACTTGGTGGCTTAATTGTAAATGGTATATGATACACTTCTTCAAAGGAAGTTATCCCCTTACAGAACATACCATGAGCACCTAACATATCCCCATGATCAGTAGTAAATACAATCATAGTATCATCGTATAGGTTATTAGCTTTTAGATACTCCACTAATCTGCCTAACTGCATATCAACTAATGTAGTATATCCATAGTAACAAGCGATAGTTTTCTTGTATTCTTCCTCTGTCATATCTTTATACACCGAGCGGATACGCTTATATACATTAGGACGATTTTCTAGATTATCCTCAAAACTTTCAGGAAGTTTTATATCATCTATATTGTATAAATCATATATTTCCTGTGGTACTGCATAAGGATCATGAGGTGCATAGGTGGATAGGGTTGTGAAGAAAGGTTTTCCACTATCTTTATGGTTTTCGATAAACTCTATAGCCTTATTATAGATAAAATATTCTTCGGTAGCTGTGCTATCTTCTTTAAAAACCCCTGCTATGGTTTTATCCATATAGCCCTCAGACTTAATAATAACCTTATCTGTAGGTGTAACCTCTGTTTTAGGCAGATCTCTTTCGGTCATAAAATCATCTATGCCAAATTTATTAAGATCAAAACTACGCTCAATATGCCATTTTCCATAATAGGCTGTATTATATCCTTGCTCTTTGATAATTTTATAGATATTATCTAGTGACTGGTCATATTTTGATCTGTACTCAGGAACGGTATGGGTACAATCAATTATGCCATGATTATGAGGCAGCATACCAGTGATAAGAGATGCTCTAGAAGGTGAGCAGATTGCATTAACTGTATGAGTTTTATTAAATCTAATACTCTCACCCATTAATTTATCCAAATTAGGTGTAATGCAAGTAGGATTGTCTGTTATACAAGCCTTTTGCTGCTGATCTACTAAAAGTAGAATTATATTTTTTTTCATTATATTTGCCTTTCTGTAAAACTTAATTACATTGTCTAAAGTTTTACTATAGAACTTGTTGGTAAGTATTAAACTTAAGATAGTTTTACGCCTTTTTCTTTCTATCTTCCATAAATTTGCGTATCATTGGATAAGCAAGGGACAGTATTGCTAGAACCATTATTGTCAGTGATATTGGTCTTGTAAAGAATACACTGGCATCACCTTGGGATAGGATTAAAGAACGACGAAGATTTGATTCCATTAGCTTTCCTAAAACTAGTGCGATAATAAAAGGTGCCATAGGAAAGTCAAATTTCTTAAGTATATATCCCACTATACCAAATACCATCATAAGTGTGATGTTAAAAGAGTTACTAGCTATGGAGTAAGCGCCAACTACACAGAACATTAATATGGATGGAATTAATATTGGCAGTGGTACCTTAATAAGATTAGCAAATAATCTAGTAAAGGTAATACCCTCTATTAGCATAAATACATTTACTAGTAGCAGCCCACCCATAATAGCATAAACCCAAGAACTACCCTGTTCAAACAGTGATGGACCTGGAATTATCCCCTGCATAGTAAGGGCACCAATTAACACTGCTACAGAGGCATCACCAGGTATACCAAGGGTTAATAGTGGAATTAAAGTAGCACCTGTAGTAGCATTGTTTCCACATTCAGGAGCAACAATTCCCTCTATACAACCTTGTCCAAATTCTTCTGGATTTTTTGATACTCTTCTTGCCTCATTGTAGGATAGCATGGAGGCAATTGCTCCACCTGTACCTGGCAGAGCCCCTAGTCCTATACCAATTAAGGAGGATCTTAGTAGGGTTTTCCAGTGTTTTAGTATATCCATGGTTTTTATCTGGGCTTTACTATAGCCAATCTGAATAGGTGCTTGATCTTTGTAGCTTAGTATGGTAACACTTTTATCAATAACCTCTGTTACTGCAAAAACTCCTAACATAATAGCTACTGAGGAGATTCCAGCTAACAGATACATATTTCCAAACATAAAGCGCTGTACACCTTCGGAACTATCTATACCAACTGTAGATATAGCAAGCCCAACACATGCCATAATAACCCCTTTAATAGGCTTATCTCCAGCAATACCAATTGCTGCTGACATACCGAATATACATAGTGCAAAAAATTCAGGAGCGCCGAACTTTGTAGCAACACTAGCAATCTGTGGAGCGAAAAACAGCAGTGCAATACAGCTTACTATACCACCTACAAAGGAGCTGACTAGTGCGATTTTTAGTGCGTCCCCTGCTCTACCTTTCTGGGACATTGTATACCCGTCAAAAACTGTTGCACAGGCTGCTGGGGTTCCTGGTGTATTAATAAGGATAGCTGCAATAGATCCTCCAAAAGTACCACCACAATATGTGCCTAGCAGTAGATACATTGAGGCATATGAATCCATACCAAAGGTAAATGGTAGTAGCACAGCAATGGCAAATACTACATTAAGCCCTGGTAAGGAACCAATAATAATACCTGCTGCCACCCCTACAGCCATCATCAAAAGATTCATAGGCATAATAATTTCTAATATTATATCTAACATAATGACCTCCTAAAGTGTAATGTTAAGCAGATATTTAAACACTATGTAAACTACTATTCCTATAGCATATGTAATCACATAGTATTTGATATTTTTGCATTTAAGGGAAAATAGATATAATGGTATCATTATACCTGTTGCAATAGGGTATCCTAGATAGTGAAACATCAGTGCATAAACACCTAATACTATAAAAAAGTATATAGGGGTTAAGGCATCCTTAATCATTACTGATAATGGTGTAGATTCTTTATTTTCTAGCTTTGACATTTTTACAACTGTTGTAATTATCCCAATAACTGCTGCAATCCCCATAGTTATAAACAATAGATTAGGGAATGTTCTGCTGGTAAAGGTAATATCTCCACTCCACGAATCTCTTAGCTGAATTTCAGCTGGGATAATTACAAAATAAAAGACAACACTGATAACAGCGATAAAAGAATACATAAACATATCTTTTTTTAGCTTATTCATCATAAACTCCATTCTTTATTAAAAGGGGCTGTCGCACTAAAGTAATATTAAACAAATATTGTAGGGGCGAACCTGGGTGTTCGCCCGAATATCTAGGAAATTCCTTTATTTTCTGGCGCTCACATAGGAGCGACCCTACATTTTTTGTGTATATTAACAATTAATTTAATTAGTGCGACAGCCTCTTTTATCTTTAGTTGACTACTTACCCATACCTAGTTCCTGAAGTAATACTGCATATACTTCTCTAGCATTTGTAAGCTCGGCTTCAATATCAGCTTCGTCCATAATTGCCATTTCGCCTACACCACTATCTACAAGATACTGCTGATATGCATCACTCATAATTGCTGCGTTAATTTTATCTTTAAGGATTGTTACGATTTCTTCTGGGGTATCTTTTCTTACTGCTACACACTGTAAACCAAAATATGCATTCATGCCTGTTACGCCATATTCACCAATATATGGTACTTCTGGAGCGATTGGGTCTGGCTCATCGCCCATGATCATAAGTAGCTTTACCTCACCTTTTTCAGCAGCTACTACATTTACTGGTGTGTCTAAAACAGCAAAGTCAATTTCATTATTAAGTAGTGCTGCTGTTACCTCTGCACCACCATTATATGGTACATATACTCCTGCTTCGCTTTCTAGCTGTGCTAGGGCATCTACTATAGATAGATGGGAAGCTGCACCTGCATTGGATACTGTATAGGTAAAACGCTCACCAGAATTTATTAGCTCTATAATTTCGTCAGCAGAATTGTATGGAGAATCTGGACCTACTACAACACCATATGTCATTAGAGGCTTAATAAGTGTAATAACTCTTAAATCTTCTGGATCATATGCAAGATCAACCATTAATGGCTGTAGTAGTAATGCGCTAGAAGAAGTTGTCACTAATGTATGTCCATCAGCTGCTCTGTTTACAGTTTCTAGAGTACCAATAGTATTAGATGCACCTGGGATATTTTCCACTATTACATTGCCATCAATATCCATATTATCAATTATAGCTCTTGTAGGAATATCAATTGGTGCTCCAGCATCTGCTGGCACTATCCAGCTAATATTTTTAGAAGGGAAATCAGCTGCGTCCACTGTTACTGTTGTATCAGAGGAGTTCTCTGCTGGTGTTTCACTGCTTGCATTTGCTGGGGCATTAGAACATGATACAAATGATAGCATCATAGAACCTGTTAAGATAAGTGTTAAAAGCTTTTTCATAATTTTAAATCTCCTTATTTATCGTTATTATTATCATTAATGGACTCCATTGCGTGAATAGTATCCAAAAGAAACTGATGTGTGGGAGTTTTTATCCCTAATTTACCTGCAGCTGCAACTACTGCACCTGTTATTGTGTCTACCTCTGTTTTTCTGCCATGGGTCATATCTGCTGAAATTGATGTTATCCCCTGTGGAGAATTTGTGGTGGTAAACTGGATTTTCTTTAAAAACTCAGCTGGATCTGCTGTTAATCCTAGCTCTCTAGCTACATAACAGCTTTCCTCCAGTAGTGATAATACCATATTCTTTGCATTATCATTTTCTGCCAGAAAGCCTATTTTGCATTTAAGCACCCCTGTTGTGGCACTTAGTGAGGAATTCATTATTAATTTATTCCATATAAGCTGTTTGATATTATTATGTATAATTGTATTAAAACCACAAGAGTCAAAGGCTGTCTTAATTTCCTGTAAAAATTCTAATCCATTAGTAGTTAACATACCTATATTAGTTATACCCTTGCCACCACGGCGAACTACGCCTATGTCTACTAATGCGCCGTTATCCTCGGTTGTGCCGATAATTATCCTGTCCTTAGGTACATATCCCTCTAGAATATCCTCATGACCTGCACCATTTTGTAGTGTTAACAGATATGTATCCTTACCTATTAGATGCTTATTTTCTTCTAAGGCTGCTACAGAAAACATGGACTTAACAAATAGTATTATTAAATCTATCTTTTCATCTTTAGGTAAAGTAACTTTAGGGAAATACTGGTTTTCTGTGCCATCTTCTAATAGAGTAATTCCCTTTGTTTTAATATGATTTAGCAGTGGTTTGTTTACATCAATCATA
Organism: uncultured Oscillospiraceae bacterium; assembly: GCA_964369235.1. Classification (GTDB taxonomy): domain Bacteria; phylum Bacillota; class Clostridia; order Oscillospirales; family Ruminococcaceae; genus CAYJEQ01. The sequence continues at coordinate 18,150 of CAYJEQ010000048.1, forward strand.
TATACATTGTTGTGATTGGATAATTTCCCTCCATAGATGGAACCCATTACCCCAGCACCAATGACTGCAATATTCATCCTTATGACCATGCCTTTCTACGAGTTTTATAGTGATTCATTAGTAAAATTACTTTAATAACTTTGTACTTATCTTCATTACAACTTTTCTAATATTCATAGGCTCCTTAACTGCTATTGCTGGTCGGTGAACATCATCGGTAAATAATACACAAAAACTACCAGGTACCATCTTTACAAAATTATCATCCTTTACATCCTTATAAAAGATTAAATCTCTATCTTTAATGTACTCATCAACAATATAGCTTCCTTTTAGATTGGTAAATCCGATTAACTCTTCTCCCTCTATTAAAAACTGTACATCTAGATACTCCTTGTGAGTTTCTGCTCGGGTGTTCTCTATTTTTTGGGTTTCTTTATGAAAAACTTGGGCATATATATCTCTGCCTTCTATCTCATAAACCCCGTCCTCTATCTTAGAAAAATCCGTTGTTCTAAGATACTCTAAGCCCTTTAAAATAGCAGTAGGGTATCCCTTACCCTCTACTGATGCTTCAATTGTTGAAAATATCATAGCTTTTTACCTTTCTTATGTTGTTTGCTTCACCGCAATTTCAAGTTCCACCATAGTAGATGGTTTTGGTTTTTTACCATTTAAAATATCTATTACCAGTTCAGCTGATATTTTACCTAGAATGTCCATTCTGGTGTCTAATGAGGTTATCTTAGGTTTTGACATCTCGGTATAATCTGAGTTATTTACGCCTATTACTGCTACATCTTCGGGAATACGCTTACCTAAGTCTAATAGTGCGTCCACACCTCCGAAAGCTAATAAATCACTAGAATATATTATCCCATCAGTTTCAGGGGATTTTTTCATTAGTTTAATGGTGTTTTTATAGGCATCATTAATATCTAACTCACAATCTATGATATTTAGATTTTCTTCCTTATAGCCTAGCTCTAGCATTTTTGCTATAAATCCTTCTCGTTTTCTAAGGCTACTAGCTGTACTGGGTTTTTGAATATATGCTATGTGTTTCTTGCCTGTGGATTTTAATAAATCCACACATCTATATATTCCATTATGCTCATTAGCTATAATGCTCCAAACATTACTTAAATCGCTCTTCCCATTTACCATAATTACTGGACCTTTAGCAAAATGCTTTACAATGCTATTTCTCACCGCGGTATTCTCATATAGTGATCCTACTAAAACTATTGCTTCTACCTTGCGTTTAGATAATATATCTATACAGGTATCGATTCGGTAATTTTCATTACTTGTATTCATAATAACTGCACAGTAACCATTTTCCCTTAGCTGACTTTCTATATTGTGGGAAATAGAGTTAAGATGTTGGTTTCGTATATCCTCAGTAAGTATTCCTATAAGTTTACTACCACCATTTACCAGACCTTGTGCGTTATAATCGGGGGCAAAATCGTATTTTCTTAAAACTCTATTAATTCTTTCCACTGTTTCTGGCTTAAACTTCCCCTTACCACTAATTACCCTAGATACAGTTGTCGTTGAAGTTTCTGCCTCTTTAGCTATATCATAGATGGTTATTTTATTACCCTTTATCATATAGAAAACTCTGCAAGGCCTTCAATAGCATATGCTCTAATTGGGCAGGAATCTAGGC
>CAYJEQ010000049.1:0-19515 GCA_964369235.1 uncultured Oscillospiraceae bacterium
CGACCTATAACTGTGTGCTAAGCACACAGTTATTCAGTAAGCATTATTTATAAGTAGATATATAATATGTTACATTTGTAATTTATATGTAAAACTCTGTTAAGCATTTATGAACTTCTTACAACTCCCTTGAATTTTATATCAAAAAGTGGTAAAATATCACTGTACTATTATGGATATTATCAAGGAGAAAGGAAGTCTTTAAGTTTGAAAATAAAATTTTCAAACTGTGCAAACTAAGAGAAAGGAATGGTCATATTTATGAGTGAAAATTTCTGGGCAATATTCTGGTTAATTGCTGCAATAGGTTTATTTGTAGCTGAAGCTATGACAGTACAATTTGTATCTATCTGGGCTGCACTGGCTGCTCTTGTAGTTATATTCCCTGCATACTTGGGGGTAGATTTTGACATACAGCTACTTGCCTTTGCAATACTTACTGTTATTTTTATAGCTATTAGCAGACCCTTTGTTAAAAAGCTACAGAAAAATAAACCACAGGTTAATACCAACGCAAGAAGAATTGTTGGCTCTATCGGCATGATTACCGAAGAAGTTGATAATATTAAGAGTGTAGGTCGTGTTACTGTTAGTGGTGTAAGCTGGGCATGCCAAAGCTATGATAATAGCATACTGCCAGCTAGTACCCAGATTGAGGTATTAGATGTTCACGGCACTAAACTGCTAGTTCGCCCAATTGAGGCAGAACCACAGCCAGTGGCACAGCCAGAAACTGTAACCGCTACTAGCGAGGAAGTTTAATGATATCTACTATTTATTTAATAGTTATTTTTTTAGTAGCAGTGGGCTCTTTTAGGCTAATCCCTGCAAATCAGCAGTGGATTATTGAGAGAATGGGCAGTTACCACAGCACTAAAACCACAGGGCTTATTAACCTTATCCCCATTGCTGATAGGGTGGTAAGTAGACTACCTACAGACCCACAGCCTTTAGAGCTAGTACTTAATACTAATAACAGCTCTTTACCTACCAAAGCTATGTTAATGCTTACTATAGAAGACCCTACTGCTTTTACCTATAGCTGTAGTAATAGTGCTCTGATAATGACAGAGCTACTGGAAAATTTACTTATAGAACTATCACAGGAAAACTCCTATGAATTTTATCTTGATGAGGTAAATCAGCGATTTAAAGATGCTGTAGTTTCCTATGGTATAAAGGTAGACTCAATAAACCTTGTATAAAATGTATATTGTAATATTAAGTTATATACTAACTTAATAAATCGAAAGGAATGGTTAAAAACTATGTTAACAGGAATTATTTCATTTATTATTATTGTTTTTCTTGTAATTCTAATTACAAGCATCAAATCCGTACCACAGTCCAGCGAATGGATTATCGAGCGTATGGGTCCTTACCACACCACCTGGGAAACAGGTCTACATGTAAAAATGCCTTTTATCGACAAAATCAAAAAGAAAATCTCTCTAAAAGAGCAGGTTGTTGACTTCCCTCCACAGCCAGTTATTACAAGAGATAATATCATGATGCAGATTGATACTGTTGTATTCTTTGAGGTTATCGACTCCAAGCAGTTTACATATGGTGTTGAGCGTCCTATCTCTGCTATTGAGAACCTATCTGCTACAACCCTTAGAAATATTATCGGTGATATGGCATTTGACGAAACACTTAACTCTCGTGATAGCATAAATACTAAGATTACTGCTATTCTTGATGCTGCTACTGATAAGTGGGGTATTAAGGTTAACCGTGTTGAGCTAAAGAACATTATCCCTCCAACTGATATCCAGAAGGCAATGGAAAAAGAAGCAAAAGCAGAGCGTGAGCGTCGTGCTATTATGCTAGAAGCACAGGGTACTAAGGATAGCCAGATTCTAGTTGCTGAGGGTGAAAAGCAGTCTGCAATCCTAAGAGCTGAAGCTGAGAAGGAAACTGCTATTCTACATGCTGATGCTGAGAGAGAGAAGAGAATCCTAGAAGCACAGGGTGAAGCAGAAGCTATTCTAATGGTACAGAAGGCTACAGCTGACGGTATCGCATTACTAAATACTTCCTGCCCAACACAACAGGTACTAACACTAAAAAGCTTTGAAGCAATGGAAAAAGTTGCTGACGGTAAAGCTACAAAAATTATTATCCCAAGCGAACTACAGAACATGGGTGGTCTGCTAACAGCAGCTGCTGAAGTAGTTAAAGCTGATGTTAAATAATTATATAATGTAAGAAACTACCACTATCATTTTTTTGATAGTGGTAGTTTTTTGGCTCTTTGTCAATAGTTGGGGTAAAATTCTGTTAGGGTACTGTACTTCGCCAAGAGGGAGGGACAGTACCCTAACATTTGCTATAGAACTTTTTTTGATAGTGTAGCTTTTTTTATATGGAGGTGATAAGCCTGACTGTTGATACAATCTAATTTTTATCAATCAGATTACATGACATATTATTCCAGTGCACTGCATAAAGTATTAATACAGTATTTACACAGAAATAAACTTACTTTTGTGCTACCATTTTAGCAGAGTAATGCACAAATGTAATGAAATCTACATGTAATCTTTTCACAAAATGTAAAAATAAGGGTTTTGCACTATGTTATATATTATGATTGTATTGGTAAAATGACTAATTTCACCGTGAAAATATCTCCAATTTTAAGGTTTTTACAATAAATTGTATATATTCCAATATCTATTGACAGTGCTTTTTAGTTGTATTATACTAATGTTACCAACAAGTCACATATGTTCACTTATTTTTTTGTAACCCTATCTATTTACATAGTCGCAATGTCGCCCATCTCAGTAAATAGGTTAGCCATAACTAGTAGTAGAAAGGATGATTAGCTATATGAAAAAAGGAAGTAATATTGAGTTTAAGGTAACTAATGATTTGATTATTGGAAACGAAGAAATTGATAACGAACATCTACAGCTTATAGCAATTATTAATAAGATAAATAGAGCTTGCTATAATGGGGTAGATCGCACTGAGATTGTAAGGATACTTGACTTTTTAACTGAATATACTATAGCGCACTTTAAAAAAGAAGAGGAGCTACAATCTTACTATAACTACCCAGGGGCTTTAAAACACAAGCTTCATCATCAGCATTTCCTTGATGAAGTTGCCCTTATTAATGAGAAGTTCCATCATGAGGGTTCTAGTGTAGCCTTGGTATCAGAGATTAATTTAATGCTTGTAAATTGGTTATTCACCCACATACGCACCGAAGACCGAGACCTTGCCCTATATATCCAAAACCTTAATAAGTAATTCTAATTCTCCTTTTATAAATATCATAAAAAGGTAGTGCATGACGCACTACCTTTTTATTTTAGAAATTTTACTCATAGTGAATAAACCTTATATTACCTTTTTTTCTCTATCTGCTTATTAAGATTATCTATTATATCTACCTCTGCCTGTGTTCTAGGCTTTACTAAGGCTATGTATCTTTTTGCCTCACCTTTATTACCTAGACCTGTATGAGCTGTTGCCATATTTAGATTAAAAACATTCTTCTCATATTCTGTTTTAGGCTGTGGGTTCATAGCCTTAAGATCTGCAATAAATTTATTGTGATTTCTGTGTTGATTATATATCTCTATAATTCGGTTATTCTCTTTATTAAATCCTTTATGGACTATAGGTGACATTATAGACAGTGCCAGTACATATACTATAAAATGCACCACCATTACCCCTAGGGACACTAAGATTATCCCAGTATTGTCCAAAGTAAAATATGCTGTACATATATAGGTGGTTATTACAATTAATGCCACTCCACTTATCCAGTAGTTTCTCCATCTACTATTTTGATCTTTCATAGGTGTATCTTCCTTCCCTTTGGTTTTAGGATATGGCTAGGGTGACAGTTCATCTTTACATAAACTTACATTATCTTAGGAATACATGCTTTTTAGAATATCATCATCTTCCTCATGGTTATTACTGATGGATTTAGATTTATTCTTCCTAGCCTTTATTAAAGCTGGCACCAACTTAAAACCACCTATAACCATCAATGAAAACACCCCTATAGCCACTGCTGACCTATAGGTAGAATTTTCTCGCTGTTTTGCCTCATATATAGCCACAGGATTGCCATAGTCATAGTAAATCTCAATACTATCCCCTATCTGACCACTGCCTTCATAATCGGTTATTATAGCTTCTACTGTGGTCATTCCTCTAACATAGCTAATCTTGGCAATGTAATAACCATCTCTGCTTTCTGGCTGGGTATAGACTATATCCTCTATTACCCCTGTGGTTTTACCATAATTACCACCTATACGGCTATCCACCATATTGTATATATCCTGTCCAATGCCTATGATAATACAGATAATAACTATAATCTGCCATAGTACAGACTTTGTACTTCTTTGTTTTTTAGCCATCTTATGGCACCTACCTTCTAAGCTTCTTCTTAATCTGTCTTAGAGTACCATTTAGATTAATTGCGTGATCCACTAGTTTTGAGCGTATAGGCATATAGGTATAATCAAACTCACCTACTAACTCATCTAATGTACCGTTAAAACCTTTTTTAAATCGGTATAAACCATAAATAGGCTTACTCTCATCAAGTAGCCCCGATACACCCTGAAAATCATAAACAAAACAGTTGGTTTCTACTGCCCATCTAATCATTTCCCACTGCATAAGGTAGTTTGGCATTACATTTCTGTGGTTATTGTCTGAGGCACCGTAAACATAACAGCATTTACCACCAAAATTAGTAGTAATCGCTCCACTAATTGCCTTACCCTCATAGTAACCCATATACAGCCTTACATTTTCCCCTAATGCATCTAGCATTCTTTCAAAATATATCTTAGGACGGGTAATAAAACCATCTCGCTCCCCTGTAACCTGCATGATACGGATAAAATCATCTAGATCTTCCTTAGTACCTACTCGGATTTCCACTCCTTTTTTCTGGGCTACTCTAATATTATATCTGCACTTCTGGGTAATATCAGCTAGAACTTCTTCCTCAGTTCTTCCCTTAATATATAATCGGTAGTTAAATCTAGCCTGTATTGTTTCAAAACCATCTGGCCCTGCAAACTGTACAAAACCCATCTCTTTCATTATATTAATAAACTCCTGATCCTCCATTAAAGTATCGGGATCTATCTTTAAAGAATGTGCTTTGTGTTTTTTCGCCAGTGCATCAGCCCCAGCTTTAAGGTCGGAAAGCACTGCTCTATCATTTAAATCACAGACTGGGCCTCTAGGTGCATAGAGAAATGTAGTGCCTATTAGTGGTATCTTCTGAATAAGTACACTCATGGCTCCCACAATTTCACCTTTATCATTACGGGACACAACAGCCTCATATCCCCAGTTATTCTTTACATGGCGCCAGCTACTACACTGGGTAAATCCACCATTTATATGTCCTGCTACAAACTCATCAAGTTCACTATATCTATCTGGGCTAAGAATTTCCAATTCACTACCCCTCCTTATTCTATTAAATCTTCTTACAACTATATACTATACATAGTATGCACTAGTTGTTATTCTATCACAAAACTTACATTAATAAAAGTCTTATTACCATAGGAGTTACTATTTATTTAACTAAGCTATAGTTAAGGGTTATTTGTGACACAAAACTTACATTAATTAAAGTCTTATTACCATAGGAGTTACTATTTATTTAACTAAGCTATAGTTAAGGGTTATTTGTGACACAAAACTTACATTAATTAAAGTCTTATTCATTCTCTATTATATCCAAATTCCTTAGCAGTACCTTCTGCCCACGATATCCTAGGGCTTTGTGGCCTCTTACTTTATCTAAATTCTCCCTATTAATTATATCCACAACATCTTGGTAAAAATCAGCTATAGGGGTTTTCTGGGCGTCTTTATTCATAGGACATAGGTCGTTACAGTTATCACATCCCCATAGAAATCCTGATTTTTTTATTGCCTCTACTTCATTATGGGATAGTTCACCTTTTTTCTGGGTGATGTGGGATAGGCAGATTTCGCAGTTAAAATTTCCCATTAACGCACTGGTAGGACAGCCATCAACACAGATATTACAGTGTAAACAACTGCCTTCCATAGGTTTTGACCTAGGCAAAAACAAATCTGTAACCACTGTTGCTATAAAAACATAGCTACCATACTGAGGATTTATCAGCTGATTATTTACCCCAACTACCCCTAGACCTGATAGATATCCAGCAGTAACCTCTCTAATAGGGGATATATCACAAAAGCTTTCAAAGCAATTTTCCTTATAGCTTTCCTGCAATTCCTTGCAAATTTCCCCTAGTATTCTTTGGGCAATTAGGTGGTAATCCTCTCCTAGTGTGTACCTTGATATATTTCGATTAGGGTATTCACCTATATAATAGGGCAGTAAACAGCTTATTACACTAGTAGGATTTTGTGGTAGTCGCTGGGAGGCTCTACACTCTATTAAAGGCAGTAGCTGATTATAATCTGCCACCCCTACCCAGTTAATAGAGTATTTTTGAAAAATTTCTATTATTTTATCTATAACTACACTTCCCTTCCCTGTTGTAATGGCAAACATATCTCATATTATACTATAATATTAAACACCTTGTCCACATTATAGGTAATTCCCTAAGGAATTATAACAATATGATTTATTTATGACGGCAAACTTGCATTTTTTCACCTGTGGCTAAACCAAAATTAAATAATTCTATAGTTACTCCACCTTATATATTATTCTACAGTATACATGTAAATTTTTTGTTATAATTATAATCTATATCCAGTATTATAAAATTTTATCATAGTAACCATTGAAGTAATAGATTTATTTTGGTACAATGGGATATATTAATAATTTTTAAAAAATTTACTGTGAATTATTTTTATAGAATTACTAGAAAGAGGTGGGAATTATTTGCTTATAGATTTTATCATCACCTTGACAATAGGATTTATCTTCGGGGAGCTTTTAACTAGGTTAAAGGTACCTGGTGGTATGATTGTAGGGGCTATGGTTAGCGTGGCTTTTTATAGTGTCATTACAGAAAATGCAATTATTCCGTCATTTGCAAAACTTCTTGCCCAGATAATTGCTGGTGCCTACATAGGCTCCAGAATTACTAAGGAAAATCTTATTAATGCCAAAAGGCTTTGGCAACCTATACTGCTACTTATGACGGTTTTCTTCCTATTTGATGTGGGTATAGGAGTGCTTTTTTATAAACTGGGATATATGGACATGCTAACAGCTATGCTCTGTGCCATTCCAGGAGGGGTTAGCGATACCCCATTAATCGCTATTGAGCTAGGTGCTGACTCGGCTACAGTTGCTGTAGTACAGTTTAATCGTTTGATTGCTGGGCTGATTATCTTCCCAACTATGGTAAGTAAAATCTCAGGAAAAAAGCCTACCTCAAGCCCTAAGAAAAATAAAAACTCCACTAAAATCCCCCTTGATAAAAAATCCCTGACCATTACAGTAATCTCCGCTACTATTTTTGGGATTATTGGTGATATCTCTGGATTTCCCGCTGGGGCTTTAGTTTTTACTATGTTTGGTATTATTATAATAAATCTATGGGTATCAAAAACCAGTGTCCCTCCCTCATCTAGAAAGTTTGCACAGCTACTTTCTGGTGCCTATGTAGGCAGTGGAGTGGTAATGGCTGATGTTATAGGATTTACTAAGCTTTTTGTTCCTATAGTAATTATTATATTAGGATATGTTTTTATATCCATTACTGTAGGCAAGATAATGGAAAAAGTCTGGAAGATGGATTTTGCAGAGGGTATGCTTGCAGCCACTCCAGCAGGTGCCAGCGATATGGCACTTATTGCAGCAGATTTAGGTATCACCAGTGGTGATTTAGTAGTTGTTCAGATAGCTAGATTACTAGTAGCCTTAGGAGTATTACCTGGGCTATTAACACTGACTAGAGATTACCTAATGACTATAATGTAAGCTTTACATATGTAAACTATACATTTATAAGCTATACATTGGTATTGAGTATATGACTGCTGTCATATCTTTAATATATAGAAATTTACAGTGAACTTACGACCTATATTAATCTAGGTCAGAGTTTTGTGATGGCACCTTTTTTATAGGAATCCACTAGGCAAATACTATACTCCGCCTAGGGTATATCACAAAACAGAAAGGACGGGTTAAAAAGCATGGAACAAGCAGTAAACACAGCGGCACAGGTAACCGATTGGTTGCAGGTATGGGGTACTATCCTAACAGGTATAGTAGTAACCTTTATCGTGCTATTAATTCTATGGTTTTGTGTGGCAATGATGGGTAAAGTCCTATCCTCCATATCTGAAAAAAATAAACCAGCTCCAGTGGCAAAACCTGTGGCACCTTCTACACCAGCACCAGTAGCACCAGCACCAGTTGTGGCTACCCAGTCTACTGCCCCAGCAGTAACTATCCAAGCTGATGACGAAGGAGATGTTATCGCTGCCATCTCAGCAGCTATTTCTCTAATGGGAAATAATCTTGTAGTTAAAAGCGTAAAGCGAACCAGTGACGGTGCTGAAATTTGGGCATCTGCTGGCAGATACAACAACCTGCGCTAGTAATTTACAAACTAGAATTTTTATAATAAGGGAGAATCTTAAAAAATGTTTGATGTATTTATAGGATCGGTAAGTAGCATTATTGCTAACTCTGGTTTTCTTAACATAACATGGCAACAGGCATTAATGCTTGCAATTTCATGTTTCCTACTGTATCTTGCCATTAGAAAACAGTACGAACCACTGCTACTGCTACCAATTGCATTTGGTATGCTACTAGCCAACATCCCAGGAGCTAACCTATCTGCTTATGATGAAGGTAGCCTATTCTACTACCTATACCAAGGTGTAAAGCTAGGTATCTACCCTCCACTAATCTTCCTAGGCGTAGGTGCTATGACCGACTTCGGCCCACTTATTGCTAACCCTAAGAGTTTTCTTCTAGGTGCAGCAGCGCAGATTGGTATCTTTCTAACCTTCCTAGGGGCTAACTTTATGGGCTTTACTCCACAGGAAGCTGGTGCTATTGGTATCATCGGTGGTGCAGACGGCCCTACAGCTATCTTTACAACTGGTATCCTTGCTCCTCATCTACTAGGCCCTATTGCTGTTGCAGCTTACTCATATATGGCACTAGTACCGGTTATACAGCCTCCTATTATGATGGCATTAACCACAAAAGAAGAGCGTGAAGTTGTAATGACTCAGCTAAGGCCAGTATCCAAACTAGAAAAAATCGTATTCCCAATTGCAGCTACTCTGCTAGTTACCTTTATCGTACCTGATGCTACCCCACTGGTAGGTATGCTTATGCTAGGTAACCTGTTTAAAGAGTCCGGCGTAGTTGATCGAATTAACAACACAGCTAAAAACGAGCTAATTAACATCGTAACTATTCTACTAGGTATCTCTGTTGGTGCTACTACCACAGCTGATAAATTCCTAACCCTTGATACAATACTTATTATCTGCCTAGGTCTTGTTGCCTTTGCTGTAGGTACAGCCTTTGGTGTTATCTTTGGCAAGATTATGTACAAAGTAACAGGTGGTAAGGTTAACCCACTAATCGGATCTGCTGGTGTATCTGCAGTTCCAATGGCTGCTCGTGTTTCCCAGAAGGTTGGACAGCAGGCTAACCCTGCAAACTTCCTACTAATGCACGCTATGGGCCCTAATGTTGCTGGTGTAATCGGTTCTGCCGTTGCTGCTGGTGTACTAATTAGCGCACTAAGCCTATAATACTTATAAATTAATTGAATTTTTATATTAAGACAAAATTTACCGATAGTAAGGAGAATAACCATGTCTGATCTAACACAGAAAATGAAGGAGCTAATGAGCTCTAACACAGACACAACTGCTCATAAAAGACTTGAGCTATTATTTGATGGTGGCTGTTACACTCAGCTAGGACAACTAGCTAAAACAACTGATTTCGGTGGTGTAGTAACTGCAATGGGTCTAGTTGAAGGCAGCACAGTTTATGCATTTGCTCAGAATCCTTCTGATAATCTAGGAGCTATGAATAAACTACAGTGGCAGAAAATCGCAAAGATTTACACCCTAGCAAGCCAAACAGGTGCTCCAGTAGTAGGTATCTATGATTCTAAAGGTGCAAGTCTAGTAAATCCACTAGAAACACTATCTGCATACAAGGAATTTGTAAAAGCACAGGGGCTTATCTCTGGTGTTGTTCCACAGATAGCTGTAATCGCTGGTGACTGTGTAGGCACATCTGCTGTAGCAGCTTCCTCTAGCGACATTGTTATTATGAGCGAAAAGGCATCTATGTACCTAACCTCTCCATTTACTACAGGTGGGGAAAACGGCACTGCTACATTCTGTGGACAAAACGGCAGTGCTCACATTATATGTGAAAGCGATATCCTAGCAGTAGCTAAGGCTAGAGAGCTAATTACAATGCTACCAGCTAACAACCTATGCCCAGCACCACTATTTAACTATGAAGACGGTGCAACCTGTCAGCTATCTGGCAATGATGGTAAGGCATACGGCGAAGCAATTGCTGATGCCCACAGTGCTACAGAATTATTTGCTAATTACGGTAAAGGGGCTTACACAGCACTAGCTACAATTACAGGTAGTGTTGCTGGTATTATCGCTACTACAGCTGCTTACATCTCCAGTGATGATGCAAGCAAGATGGCATCTTTTGCTAGTTTCTGTGACTGCTTTAATATACCAGTAGTTACTATCGTAAACACTAAGGGCTTTGAAAAATCTGCTGATGCAGAGGCTAAGGGCGAGCTGAGAAGTGCAGCTAAACTTGCTAATGTATTTGCTACCTCTACTACAGCTAATGTAACTGTAATAGTAGGCAATGCAATTGGTGGTGGCTATATGTCCCTATGTAATGGTGATATTACTATTGCTACACCATCTGCTGTAATCTCCCCACTAGAAGCTCAGACAGCTGTTGCTTTCCTATATGAAGATAAGATTACTGCTGAGTTTACAAGAGAGATGGCTGAAAAGTCCTACGAAGAAAACGAAGCAAGCGTATTTACAGCTGCTGTAAATGGCATGGTAGATGTTATTGTAGAGCCATCTGAACTAAAGGCATCTGTGGCTGAGGCAATCTTTGTCCTAAGAGGCAAGAGAGTAACCTCTAACCCTAAGAAACACGCTAACCTACCTGTGTAGTTTAAAGGTTAATACTTTAAATAGTTTAAAATATATTTTAAAATAATGGATTTTAGTTTGAAATAAAGTTTCAAACATGAGTTTTGTGTTTTTCGGTAAATATTATAACCGAAATTTGCCACCTATAAAAAACCATGGGGCAAAACCACACAAAACCTTGAGAAAGGAATGGAGATTATTATGAAAAGATTTAATATAACAGTAAATGGCAAAGGTTATGATGTTCTAGTTGAGGAAGTTGCTGTAGGTAATGCTACTTCTGCACCTGTGGCTGCTGTGGCTCCTGCTGCTCCAGCACCTGTGGCTGCTGCTCCGTCTCCAGCTGCTCCGGCTCCAGCTCCAGCTGCTACACCTGCGGCTGCTCCTGCTGCTGGCGCTGTAACAGTTTCTGCACCGATGCCTGGTACAATCCTTGATGTTAAGGTATCTGCTGGTCAGCAGGTAGCTAAGGGCGAGATTCTTGCTATCCTAGAAGCTATGAAGATGGAAAACGAAATCGTTGCTCCACAGGCTGGTACAATTGCATCTGTAGGTGTGACTAAGGGTCAGTCTGTAGATGTAGGTGCTGTAATCGTAACACTTAACTAATTATAATTTTAGTATAGATGCCCAGAGCTAATCTGGGCTAGATTCTCTAGGGATACCCTAGAGAGATAGAAAGGAAGGGTTTAAGCTAATGGCACAGAAAGTTAAAATCACCGAAACGCTACTTCGTGACGCCCATCAGTCACTAATAGCTACAAGAATGACAATAGATGAAATGATTCCAATGATGGAAGACCTTGATAACTGTGGATTTCACTCCCTAGAGTGTTGGGGTGGTGCTACATTTGATTCCTGTTTAAGATTTTTAGATGAAGATCCATGGGAAAGACTGCGCACAATGAAAAAACACATGCCAAAAACTCCACTACAGATGTTATTCCGTGGTCAGAATATGCTCGGTTATCGTCACTATGCTGATGATGTACTGGAATATTTTGTAGAGAAGATGGTAGAAAACGGTATTGATGTAATGAGAGTATTCGATGCTCTAAATGATATCAGAAACCTAGAAACAGCTATTAAGGCAGCAAAGAAAGCTAATGCACATCTACAGGGTTGTCTATCCTTTACAACTGGTGAAGTATTTACAATTGACTACTATGTAGACTATGCTAAGCGCCTAGAAAGTGCTGGAGTTGACTCTATCTGTGTTAAGGATATGGCTGCGCTAATCACACCTTACTATGCATATGATCTAGTAAAGGCACTTAAGGAAAATGTAAATGTTCCTGTACAGTTCCACTCCCACTATACTTCTGGTCTAGCATCTATGGCTCATCTAAAGGCTATTGAAGCTGGTGCAGATATTATTGACACAGCAATGTCCCCACTGGCACTAGGTACCTCCCACCCAGCTACAGAATCCATGGTAGCAGCCCTACAGGGTACACCTTATGACACAGGCATTGATCTAGCTAACCTAAATAAGGTAAGAACTCATGCAGCTAAGCTAAGAGATAAGTACATCGAAAATGGTCTACTTGTACCAAAGCTACTAGGTGTAGACGCAAATACTCTACTATATCAGGTACCAGGTGGTATGCTTAGTAACCTAGTATCTCAGCTAGCACAGGCTGGTAAGTCTGACAAGCTAGAAGATGTACTAAACGAAGTACCAAGAGTAAGAGCAGAAGCTGGCTTCCCTCCACTGGTTACACCAACTTCCCAGATTGTTGGTACACAGGCTGTATTTAACATTATTGGTGGCGAGCGCTACAAGATGATCACTAAGGAATTTAAGGGTATGGTTCGTGGTGAGTACGGAAAAACTCCAATGCCAATCGATCCTGAATTCAGAAAGAAAATCATCGGCAATGCAGAGCCAATTGACTGCCGTCCAGCAGATCTAATTGCACCTGAGCTAGATAAAATCAGAGCTGAAATCCCAGCTGGTCTAATCGAACAGGAAGAGGATATTCTAAGCTATGCACAGTTTGGCCCAGTGGCACTAAAATTCTTCGAAAAGAGAAGAGATAGAAAATACGGTATCGACGGACTAAACGCTAATAAGGCTGGTTCTGTTCACTCTGTATAAGAGATAATTTGCCTGTATATCTAAGCTAATTATAAAAACGATTATATATCAATTGTTGGGGCACCTGTCCTCGCCGACGGCGAGGACAGGTGCCCCACTATAATTTAACCCAAACATTTGATAAATAACCTAAAAAACAAGGGTGGATACCTTCGTCTATGACGATAGTGTCCACCCTTATATAATAGTTATATAGCAAATGTTGGGGTACTGTTACAACAAAATTTTACCACAACTATTAACAAACTTTAATGTGTATCTCTTGGCTGTAGACTAGAGAATATACACTATCTTTTATTTAATCTTAGCTTTACTTTTACTAACTATAAATATATCCACTACCATTCCAATAGTCACCACCACACCACCTACTATATTTATGGTGGATAGCTCCCCTAGTAGTAGGCTGTCTATTACCACCCCAGCAAAAACCTGACCGATAAACATAAGTAGTGATAGGGAATATCCAGCTACCTTTGACACACATATGGTGGATAGGTATACCGTTACCACACCTACTGCTCCACCTAAATATAACCACACATCTGTAGGTATTATCCCCTGTACAACTATTGGCTCACCTTGTCCTGCCATTAGGAAAATGGCGATACATCCCACCAAAGCTGTAAAATATGTATAGGACACAGCCACCTCTAGACTAGTTCGTTCTGATAGATTGCTATTTGCCACCCTTTGCATTACTAGAGCAACACCTACTAATGTTGACAGTACCATAGATAGTATATCCATAGTCCTAATCATAAATCCAGCACCGATAAACATTATAATTACTGGGATAATTCGCCATACATTCATAGGGTATTTTTTCATACCAAATAAACCATAGCTATCAATAACTAAACCTGTTATACTCTGGCCTATTAAGCCCAGTGCTAGTATTGCCGACACCCCTAAAAACTCAAAGGAATAGTTATTGCCTACAGTTGCTATAATACCCATAGCACCACCTATATAGTAGTACCAAGGCTGAAAATTTTTAAAGGGATTTATCTTTTTTACTATCATAGTGGCTATCATTATACTCATGCCAACTAGATGTATTATTACTGTGGAGCTATATAACCCCACCACATTTGTAAGGGCGCCATTTAATGCAATCATTACAGCGATAAGTACCCCTGTAAATACTGATAGTCCGTAGTAGATATATATCCCACCTTTATTTAATATTTAGTTTAGTTTTTACAAATTCTAGGTATTTAGGATCATCTGCTGAGAATACATCTTCCCCAGCCATCATATAGGCTCTAAGCATAAATTCCAGTGCGTTGTTGCTGTCACGCATTTCATAGTGGCACTGGCCTAGACGCATTAGTACAAAGGGATTGTTAACCCCTTCGCCACTGACATTTCCCCTAGCGTTTAAAAAATGTGCCTTTGCTGGCATGTACTCTTTCTTTAGAAAATGCACATCTCCTAAAGCTGCCTCAATCCATACAGCTTCACTGTAGGTGTTTTTAGGCTCAGGGATAAGTTTTAGCGCCTCTGTCCAAGCCTTGTAAGCTCGGTCCATATCCCCCTCTTCAAAAAGTTCATTGCCAAAATCCGATAGTTCATTTACATCAAATACAAGATGTTCTGGTAGTTTGTTCATAGCTTTGACCATTCCTTCCCATTTATATTATTCTAACTAGCTTTAAAATTAAATATAGGTATCAGTCGCTGTACTATCTCTACAGTAGGCCCTATAGCCTCCATAATCTCCTTGTAGTCCTTATATGCAAAGGGGCTTTCATCTATTGTGCTTTTGTGGACACAGCTAGAATAGATACCCTCCATGGACTTCTGATAATCTTCTAGTTTAAATAGGGTTTTTGCCTTTGCTCTGGAATAAAGTCTACCTGCACCATGGGGAGCAGAATAGTTCCAGTCAGAGTTACCTTTACCCTTACATAGTAACATGCCATCTCTCATATTTAGGGGGATAACTAACATCTCTCCCAGCTCTGCTGAGATTGCGCCTTTTCGTAGTATGCTACTGCCATCATCAATAAAATTATGGGTGGAGCTTATTTTTTCCACTACAGTCAGTTTCATCTTGGTGGTAATTACCCTTAACATCTCCTGACGATTATCCACTGCAAACTGCTGTACTATCTTCATATCGTGGATATAATTATCCCTGTCCTGTCCAATTAAATAAGCAAGCTGGCTATCTATAAACTCCCCTCCACCCTTCATGGTGGACTGGGCTAATTTCTGATAATAGGTTGCCACTGCTTGGCCGATATTTCTTGAGCCACTGTGGACAGCTATACCACCTTGATATGCCTCGATGAAGTGATTACCACCACCTAGACTACCTAGTGAATACTGGGAGCGATTTCTAGTAACATCATCTAGCTTATCCCAACATTTCATAGCTGTAAAATCATACTCCTTTAAACTGCTGTGAACAGCAAATCCTGTAGGGATGTACTTTCTTATTACATCATCTAATTCCTTAAGCCTTGTGGTAATGTCCTCTTTTATAGTAACTAAATCCACCCCACAACCAATGTCCACCCCTATTAGATTAGGGCAGATTTTATCCCCCATAATCATAGTTGTGCCTATGGTACAGCCTTTGCCTGCGTGACAGTCAGGCATTATTCTAACATTAGCCCCTTCTCCCAGTGGAGAATTTGCCATCTTTATAATCTGGGACACAGCTTCCTGTTCCACATTTTCGGTAAAAATCTTTACTATTCCGTATTTTGAGTTAATTTCCATGTCAATACACTCCTTTCGCCTGTTTACTGATGATTTTATTTAACTAAGCCTGTACTAAAACAGGATATAGCCAGCGATAAAATTATCATTAATACTAAAACTATTAGGTGACCTGTAGAGCCTATAAAACTCAGCATATCTAATTTAAGTAGCATAAATATTAATGATAGTACAGTTTGGATTATCATATATTCCAAACCATCATACTTACAAAAATGATAATACACTATAGCTAATATAATTATTGCTATTATAGGTATAATAATACTAATAGTGTTTTTTAGGCTTAGAAATATTAAAACTAAAGATACAATTGGCAGTAGGAAAGCCCCTACAACAAACATTATTAACCCTACACCATCCCAAAAACTAAATTTCATACTTATGGCCATGCCTTTCTCCTAGTTTGCAATGTTTTAGGCGATTTTGTGATAGCAAAATTTCACTCCCTTTGAGTGAAAAGCCTCAAAACTTGCAGTTTGAAAATTTTATTTTCAAACTACCTCCTAATATAATTAAGCCACCGTGATTTTAATTATATACAGCTATTGTAATTATATACAGCTATTTTATTTAACCCACTGTATCCTATCATATCACATCAATAAGACATTGTCACCATAGCAAATAACTATATAACAAAAATAGGGTGTATACCTCTAATTGAGGTATACACCCTAAACTGATATAAGCCTAAATATATAGGTTGTTTTTACTGATATAGTGGGTATTTATCACATAGAACAGTTACCCTTTTACGGATGTCCTCTGCGCTGTTTTCAAAGTCTACCACTGTTTTGTAGATACAGTCAGCTACCTCTACCATGTCTTCTTCCTTAAATCCTCTAGTAGTAACTGCTGCTGTGCCCAGTCTTACCCCACTTGTTACAAATGGGCTGGTTGGATCATTTGGTACCGAGTTCTTATTAGCTGTAATATACACCTCATCAAGGCGTTTTTCCAGCTCCTTACCTGTAATATTCATATTCTGTAAATCCACCAGTACCAGATGATTATCACTGCCACCACTTACTAGGTTAAATCCTCTTTCCATTAGTGCTTTAGCCATAGCAGCGTTGTTTTTTACAATCTGCTGTTGGTACTCTTTAAACTCTGGTTGTAGTGCCTCACCAAAGCACACTGCTTTAGCTGCTATAACATGCATTAAAGGACCACCCTGTATACCTGGGAAAACTGCCTTATCAATCTGCTTAGCTAGTTCTTCTTTACACAGTATCATACCACCTCTAGGGCCTCTTAGAGTTTTATGGGTGGTGGTGGATACTACATCAGCATATGGCACAGGATTTTTATGAAGTCCTGCTGCTACCAGCCCTGCTATATGAGCCATATCTACAAATAGGTAAGCACCTACTTCTTTAGCTATGTTTCCTATAATCTCAAAATCTATCTCTCTTGCATAGGCACTTGCCCCTGCAACTATCATCTTAGGTTTATTTGCTATTGCTGTCTGTCTTAGCTCCTCATAATCGATAAATCCTTCTTCATTTACCCCATAGGAGATAAAGTTATACAGTTTACCAGAGAAGTTTACAGGGGATCCATGGGTCAGATGTCCACCATGAGCTAGGTTCATACCCAGTACAGTGTCACCTACCTCAAGTAGTGCAAGGTAAACAGCTGCATTTGCCTGTGCACCAGAATGGGGCTGTACATTGGCATGTTCTGCTCCAAAAAGCTCCTTAGCACGATCTCTTGCAATGTTTTCTACCACATCAACATATTCACAACCACCGTAGTAGCGTTTTGATGGGTAGCCTTCGGCATATTTATTTGTAAGTATGGTTCCCATAGCTGCCATTACAGCTGGGGAAACGATATTTTCGCTGGCAATTAGTTCGATATTTCTTCTTTGGCGCATTAACTCGTCGGACATAGCAGCAGAAACTTCCATATCATATCTACCTACAAATCCAATAGTATCCATTATGTTCTTATCCATCTTAAACTATTCCTCCAATTAATATAATATTCTTCATTATACTGGTTTTAGTATGATAAAGCAACAATAAAATTAAATCCCCTGTAAATTAAGTATTCTTATATAAAAATAGCTGTAATTTTATAACAAAATCATTAAAAATGCAGACAGCTACACACAAATATCACACAATACAATAATTACTATTGCATAATATTATAAATTACTATAAAATGTAAGTATATTATTTTTCACAGCAATAAATCATTTCATTATATGCACTATATAGACAGAATATTATAAAAGATAAAGGAGTATACAACATGGGTTTTTACGGTGGCGGAATGTATGACGATTCCTCAATGATGATGGAGGAAAGCAGTGGAATTATAGCAATTCTAAATGGCCTACCAGCATGGCTTTCTACAATAATACTTGTACTGGCAGTAATACTTGCTGCAATGTTTGCAGGGTGGCTTTTTGGGAAGATAGTAGGTAATCTAATCTACCCTGATCCAGATAAGGAAACTGTTTTTGGCAGAACACAGCGTATATTAATATTTGCTGTTATTGTAATCACCATCGGTGTTACAGGTAGCATTATATATGACGAAATCACCCCAGATCCTATAGAGGATATTCCTGTAGATGGTATGGTTGACGGCATGGGTGGTATGGACGGCATGGTTGATCCATCTGTAGAAGGTATGATTGACGATGCTGTCGAAGGCATGATTGATGAGGCTTATGAGGGAGAAATCCTAGAGGAAGGCATTGTAGAATCAGGTGGAGCAGACCCAGCTATAGGTGGGGAAAGCGAAGAAGTTATAACTCCTGAAATCTCTGTAGGCACTGCCGATGTGGCTGTAGCTGTGGGATAGTTCTATACTACATAATAAAATATTTAACCATAAGCTAAATAAACAAGATGGCATTTTATAAAAACTCTTGGTCAATAGTTAGGGTAAAATTCTGTAAGGGTACTATTCCTCGCCGTGGGCGAGGAATAGTACCTTTACATTTTGGATATAAACTTTATACATAGATGCTGGCTTATTTTCTACATTGTGGTTAATTTTCTTGTTATCTTCCAGTTTATACTCCCATGAGGATAGTGAAAAGCACCTACCAACTTTTTGTAGTCAATAAGTGCTTTATACATCTATTATTTAGTTATAGTCTAATGCTTATTTGGTCATTCAGACTAGTTATTCTTTCCCATGCTGATTTCCTTGTCCATTGCTATGATGAGGGTTGCTGTTATCGTCATAAATTTCATTTGCGATAGATCCTTCTTCAATTAATTGTCTAATTTCTTTCATTGACAAATGATGAATGTCCTCTACTGTTATTGTATCATCAACTTCCTGGAGTTCATTATATGCACGATATTTTCCAAAAGACATATCGCTATGCTCTGCCTGTGTTTTAAGCTCATTATTTCCAAAGTGGCAAGATACATTTTCACCACCAAAACTGCTTCCATTAATATTTGAAATTATATTCTCACTGTTTTCAGTGGAATTAGCAATTACAGTTATTTCTGTATAGCTATCGCCATAATCTATAAAGCTATCTGACA
>CAYJEQ010000050.1:0-19220 GCA_964369235.1 uncultured Oscillospiraceae bacterium
ACAACTACAGACCACAGTTCTACTTCAGAACAACTGACGTTACAGGTGTTGTTGAGCTAGACGGCGGCGTTGAAATGTGTATGCCTGGTGACAACATCGAAATGAATGTTGAACTAATCACACCAATCGCTATCGAAGAAGGTCTACGTTTCGCTATCCGTGAAGGTAGCAGAACAGTAGGTTCTGGCGTAGTTATCAAGGTTAATGCATAATTAACTCTTATAAGATAATTATAAACCCTGCATCTTAGGATGCAGGGTTTTCTTTTGCTTATTTTGCCTATATATCAATTGTTAGGGTTGAAGATAAAAGGGAATATGAGCAGGTGGTGAAAGCCACCTGCTTTTTTGGCTTTATGTGAATTGTTGGGGTGTAGCACTATTCTTTTAAGAAGATATGCGCCTATATAATTTAACTCTAATTTAAAAATAATCAATATAAGTTACAAAAAGAATTTCTTTTCATATATGGATATTTGTGGTATTATATTATAATATCAATATAAATGATATTATAATATAATTGATAATAATCTACTTTGTAGTTTTAAAGGTAAAATTCTAAAATACAGAACACTATTGAACTTAAAATTCGTGAGAGGATGGTCATAAATATGGAAAATAATAATGTTGTAAATACATATGAAAATTATAGTGAAGAGAATAGATTTAATGGTAATTCAACTAAGATAGAGTTTAATAATACAATAAGAATTTTAAAAGAGCATATTACAGGCAAATTAAAAATATTAGATTGCGCAGCAGGTACTGGTGCCTATGCTTTTCACTTAGCAGAGCTAGGTCACAGTGTAACAGCTACCGATATTACTCCTCGTCACATTAAGATAATTAACGACGAGTTAGTTAGAAAGCCTTTTAAGATGGATACAGCAGTATTAGATGCAACTAATATGGAGATTTTCCCTGATAATAGTTTTGATGTAGTTTTAAATATGGGTGCATTTTATCATATTATTGATGAGGAGAAAAGAAGATCTTGTTTAAAAGAATGTTTGCGTGTCCTAAAGCCAGGTGGGTTACTGTGTGCAACATATATTTCTCGCTTTTTTATATTCCAGTATGTTGCACTATCAAATACAAAATTTATTGATAATGAGCTTTCTAGCCAGCTATTAACAACAGGAATATCAAGACATGGGGAAGAAAACTGTTTTTGGACTGATACTTATTATGCTTCTCCAGAAGAAATGGAATCGCTTTTCACTAAGCATAATTTAGAAATTGTAGACCATTTTGCACAGGATGGGCTGACGCCATATTTTGAAAGCAAAATAAATAATTTTACTGATGTTGAATTTGCCACATGGTGTGAAAATCATTATAAAATCTGCAGAGAGCCAACACAACTGGGAAGCAGTAACCATATTATGATTATTGGTAGAAAATAATTACTAAGGAAAGATGAATTCTAATGGCATAACTTATTATAAATATAGTTGCTTAAATTTATTAAATATGTTATATTATATTTGCAAACTGGCTACCAAGTAGCTATTTAAGGAAGTGATAGTATTACACCAACCAATTCTAGAGAATTAGCATATGCCACAATTAGTAAGAAGATTACTATGCTAGAGCTTAAACCTGGGGAAGCTGTTAATGATAAAGATCTTGCAGAAGAATTAGGGGTAAGCAGGACCCCTGTTAGGGAAGCACTTATAATGCTTAGCATGGATAATCTAGTTATTATGCGTCCACAAAGTGGTACATATATAGCACCTATTAATACTGAAAGTGTTGATATAGAACAGTTTACACGATTAGCACTAGAAAAAGAGATGATTAATAAGATGATATCCCTTGAAGATAAAAGCTATCTTAAGTTATATGAGGAAAACTATCAATTATTTAAGATGTATCTCAATGGGGATTTTGATAATAACGAACAGAAACTTTTACAGTTAGATGATGATTTTCATAGGATACCCTTTGTAGCATTACAGAAAGAATTAATCTATAAAAGGGTATACCAGAACATGCTACATATGGAAAGAATAAGAATGCTTAGCCTTATGACCTATGGTAAAACCGATAGAATATTAACTGAACACAAGGAAATGTATCAAGGTATCATAGATGGGGATAGGCAGAAGGTTACAGATTTACTGGATAGCCACCTAATGAAATATAAAGATGATATGATAAAGATTCAAGATAAATACAGTGAGTTTTTTAAGATAAAGTAGTAAGTTTTGAGGCTTTTCACTGGGAGGGAGTGAAATTTTGCTAATGCCAGTTTACAGGCAATAGAAAATCGCCTAAAACATTGCAAACTAAGAGAAGGTAATGGTCATATAAATGAACAATTTGTAGGTTATTTACCTATTTTTTTGGTTATAAACTATATTGACATATTCAAACTAATATATTAGAATATTAGTAATGAATATTAAAGTAATATTTGTTATTTAAAAGTGTATAAGGAGGATTTATACTATGCAAATGGGTTTTAGATGGTATGGAGAAGGCAATGATAGCGTATCTCTATCTGATATTAAACAAATCCCTGGCGTAACCAGCATTGTTTGGGCGCTACATGATAAACAAGCAGGGGAAGTATGGCATACTGAAGAAATCGCAAAGGTGCAGGCACAGCTTGCTCCTTACGGATTTAACATGGATGTTGTAGAATCAGTAAATGTTCACGATGATATTAAGATTGGTTTACCAACTCGTGATATGTATATCGAGAACTACAAAGAAACTATTCGCAATCTATCCAAGTTTGGTGTTAAGGTTATCTGTTATAACTTTATGCCTATATTTGACTGGACAAGAACTGATCTGTTCCACCCACTAGAGGATGGCTCTACAGCTCTTTACTACGAGAAGTCAAAAATTCAGGAAGACCCAAAAGCTATGGCAGAGTACATTCTAGAAAACCTTAATGGTATGACATTCCCAGGTTGGGAACCAGAGCGTATGGCTAAGCTAGATGAGCTTTTTGCAGCTTATCGCCCTGTAACAAAGGAAAAGCTATGGGACAACCTAAAGTACTTCCTAGAAGCTATACTACCAACATGTCACGAATGTGATATTAAAATGGCTATTCATCAGGATGACCCACCGTGGGATATCTTTGGTCTACCAAGACTACTTGTAGATGCTCCAGCTATTGAGAAGTTCCTAACAATAGTAGATGACAGCCACAGCGGTCTAACACTATGCTCAGGTTCTCTAGGTGCTAATAGAGATAATGTAGTAGCTGATATGGTAAGAAAGCATCACGAAAGAATTTTCTTCGGTCATATTAGAAATGTTAAGCATTATGAAAATGGTGACTTCTCTGAGGTTTCTCATCGTGACTGTGATGGAGATGTAGGTATTCTTGAGATTGTTAAGGCATACCACGATGTAGGCTATAAGGGTTACATCCGTCCTGACCATGGCAGACATATCTGGAACGAAAAATGCCGCCCTGGTTATGGTCTATACGACCGTGGACTAGGTATAATGTATATGTGGGGTATCTGGGATATGCTAGATAGACTACAGGGCAAATAAATCCTATAATTTAAGAGGTTGCAATTAATTTTGCAGCCTCTTTTTTTGGTAACTACCAATAGGATTACCACTGTGGTTAATAATTATATTAATCTAAATAGCTATATTATTTGGCAGTGATTACTATAATACTATACATTGGGGCAGAAAACTTCTGCAATAATAACCTAAAATAAACAAGCCTATTGACTTTTCTTTTTTAATGTGATTTAATATATTTACAGTTTAATAAGCTAAACCGTTGATGAAGAGATAAAACTGATAAGGAACTCACAGAGAGCTAATGATGGTGTGAATTTAGCAGTCAACCAGTCAGTAAATGGACTTCAGAGGGTAGGGAGGAAATTCCCTGACGATTAGTCACCGTTATAGGACTTAGGAATAATCATCATTTATGATGCCGTTCTGAATGAGTGGGCGCATATGCGTCAATTAAGGTGGTACCGCAGATTTATAGTCTGTCCTTGTATATTTTTATACATGGACGGGCTTTTTTATTTGTCCTTAAATGTAAGCAGAGTAGATTTAATAACAAAAGGATGGTAATAATTATGAAAAACACAATAAAGAAACTATTAGTAGCAGTAATCACAATGGGTATTTTAACAGCTTGTAACACAGCTGAAGGTGCAGATAATGTACAGGAACAAGAAGATGTATTAAAGGTTGGTGTAGTGCAGATAGTAGAGCATACTTCACTAAACACTTTAAGAGATAGTTTTGCAGCAGAGATGGCACTACTTGGCTATGATGATAGCAATGTTCACATTGAGTATCAAAATGCTAACAACGACTTAACTATTACAAATACAATTATAGACAGCTTTAAAGGTGATGATAAGGATATAATTGTTGCCATAGCAACTCCAACAGCATTAGCAGCAGCTAATGTATCAGAAGATATTCCAGTGGTATTTTCAGCAGTATCCAATCCAGTAGCTGTAGGGCTGGTGGACAGTAATGAAAGCACAGGACGAAACATAACTGGGGTGTCAGACTATGTGTCTGTTGAGGCTATTTTAGATTTTGCAGTGGATAATACAGAGATTACCCAGCTAGGATTTCTATATAATCCAGGGGAAGATAACTCAGTTATAATGCTAGAGCAGGTTAAGAGTTATGGTGCAGAGCTAGGGATAGATATAGTAGAAGCCCCAGCATTTAATACATCTGAGGTTCAACAGGCTACACAATCCTTAGTAGGCAATGTTGATGCAATTTTTCTACCAGTAGATAATACTATAGCCTCAGCTATGGATGTGGTTACACAGATTACTAGAGAGAAAAAAATCCCAGTATATGCAAGTGCAGATTCTTTTGTACAGGATGGAGCACTAGCGAGTATAGGTATTACCTATGAGCAGGTAGGACAGGAAACAGCAAGAATGGTAGATATGATACTAGATGGGGAAAAAACACCTTCAGAGATTCCTGTAAAGGTATTTACCGATGATGTTACAGTTTTTGTTAATGAAACCACAGCAGAGGAATTACAGCTAGATTTCTCTAATGTGATTAATGATGATAATACAATAGTTTTTAATTAGTAAATAGGTAGGCAGTTTGAAAATAAATTTCAAACTTAAACTATTAAAAGTCGTTTTTCTTGTCAGCCTGCTGACAAGAAAAACATTGCACATATATGACCATTTTTAAAGGTTGCTTTGTGCTGTTAGAAGAAAGGAATAGTCATATATATGTTAAATTTAAGTGTAGTAATGGGTAGTTTAGAACTGGGGGTAATATACGCCATATTAGGGCTTGGGATATTTACATCTTTTAGGGTGCTAAATGCCCCTGATTTAACAGTAGATGGATCTTTCACCAGTGGTGTTGCTGTAAGCACAGTATTATCATCAGTAGGTCTTCCATATGTGGGAATAGTGATGTCTATAGTTTTTGGTATGGTAGCTGGTGCAATAACAGGATTATTACAAACTAAGCTAAAAATACAGCCAATACTGGCTGGCATACTTACAATGACAGGGATATATTCTATTAATCTAAGAATTATGGGCAAGAAACCAACCATATCCCTATATGGAAAGGAAACTATTTTTACACTGGTAGATAATGCCAGGCTACTAGTTGCTACCATTATCCTTGCTATATGTTTTTATCTATTATATTTCTTTCTAAAAAGTCAGCTAGGAATGTCCCTTAGAGCAACAGGTGATAACGAGAAGATG
Organism: uncultured Oscillospiraceae bacterium; assembly: GCA_964369235.1. Taxonomy (GTDB): domain Bacteria; phylum Bacillota; class Clostridia; order Oscillospirales; family Ruminococcaceae; genus CAYJEQ01. The sequence goes on from CAYJEQ010000050.1 coordinate 5,714, forward strand.
GTTAAATCCTCCTCTATTAATGCAGACAGCATGAAGATACTAGGGCTTGCTATTGCCAATGGTTTAGTAGGGTTATCTGGAGGAATACTGGGGCAGTATCAGAACTTTGGTGATATTAATAGTGGTACAGGAATTATGGTAATAGGACTGGCTTCCATTATAATAGGAGAGGCACTAGTTGGTAAAAAGACTGTACTCATAAATATGGTTGCTGCTGTAATAGGTGCAATAATTTATAGATTTATTATTGCTATAGCATTACAGTTGGGCCTAGAGGCTATCGATTTAAAACTATTGTCCACAATTATAGTAGTAACAGCTATTACTATACCAAAGTTAGGGTTTAAAATTGGTGAAAAGAAGATAGGGGTAGTAAAATGCTAAAACTAGAAAATTTAAATATTACCTTTAATAGAGGAACAGTAGATGAAAGACAAGCACTAGATGATTTTACTTTACAGGTGAATAAAGGGGACTTTATTACTATACTAGGATCTAATGGTGCAGGTAAGTCAACACTTTTTTCAGCAATAGCTGGAGGGTATAATATAGATAGTGGTAAAATATTTATAGATGAAGTAGAGGTTACAAAACTGCCAGAGCATAAACGAGCAAGGGATATAGGCAGACTATTTCAGGATCCATTAGCAGGTACAGCACCTAATATGACTGTAGCTGAAAATCTTCTCCTAGCATATAATAGAGGAAGTAAAAGGTCATTATTTAGTGGTATTAATAAGAAAGCCTTAGAGCTTTTTAGGGACTCTTTAAAAGATTTACACTTAGGGTTAGAGGATAGACTAGACACACCTATGGGGTTATTGTCAGGAGGGCAGAGGCAGGCAGTAACACTTATTATGTCAACAATAGTCACCCCTAAAATACTACTGTTAGATGAGCATACAGCAGCACTTGATCCAGCAACATCAGAAAAAGTAATGGATATTACTAAAAAGATTGTAGAGGATAGGGGAATCACAACACTAATGATAACCCATAATATAAACTCAGCCCTAACTAGTGGCAATAGGACTATCTTAATGTCAAAGGGGAAGATTTTATTAGATATGGATGTCCGTCAGCGACAGGAGATGACTATACCTAAATTAATTTCAAAATATGAAGGTAATAATGACGCCTTAGGAGATACTATGCTATTTGCATAGAAAAGTGTTATATAATTACTATGATATATAGAAAAAAACTACATAATTCTTTAATTTTTTATTAAATATTACACTGTGTTTTTCTGGGGTAATATGGTAAAATATTAATATTGTTAAAAAAAGCAATAAATGAATTGAAAGAAGGATTAGGTTTTGGATTACATAGTGAATTTTCTAATAGCATTTTTAGCAACATGTATTGGAGCAATGACTGGTGTAGGTGGGGGAGTAATAATAAAGCCCGTTATGGATTTAGTAGGAACATTTGATGCTGGTAGCATTGGGGTTTTATCTTCTATTACGGTTTTTGCAATGGCAATTTCCTCATGTATTAAGCAGTTTATGGCAAAAACAAAGATTGATATGAAGATTGCTGTAGCTCTGGCAATAGGTTCTCTAATTGGTGGGAATATTGGTCAGCAGATACTTACTATGATATCTTCTCAGATAGACCCTAAACTTGTAACTTCAGTGCAAAACTGCCTACTAGCCCTTGTAATTCTAATGGTATACATCTATATGCAGAAGAAAGATTCTATAAAATCTTTAGGTTTAACTAGTGTGCCACTTATATTTGTATCAGGGGTATTACTAGGTACAATGTCTGCATTTTTAGGCATAGGTGGGGGCCCGATAAATGTTGCTGTAATAATATTTGCCTTTGGTTTAACAGGTAAGGAAGCAGCTGTTTATTCAGTAGTAGCAATACTATTCTCCCAGTTCTCTAAGTTGGCTTTAATCGGTCTAACAACAGGCTATAGTGAGTATAATCTAACAGTAGCCCCTGTAATGATAGTAGCAGGTATCGTAGGTGGATTAATCGGATCTAAATACAATAAAAAACTAGATAGCAAGACTATAGAAAAATGCTTTAGCATTGTACAGATATTTATAATACTAACAGCTGTGCTAAATATTGCTAGAGGATTTATGGGGTAAAATATAATTTATAATTAAAGGGGATATGTAGATATCTCCTTTTTTATTTTAGATAGATTAGCCTTATATAGATAAGCTAGTTTAATTAAGAAGATTTTCATAGTATCATCAATAATATAATGAGATAAATAAAGATTTTGTTATAATAATTTAACAAATAGATAAAAATTAAACAAAGTACATAGTTTTTTTATATAATGGGTGTAGATATTTGTTTTATGTAATAAAATAGCAGTTTTTTGTGTAAATAGTAGAAATTATAGGTGAAGTATGGTATAATAAACACAATATAGCACCAGTTATAATTTAACTAACAGGTGTTTACTATATAACCTAAAGCTGTGCTTTAGGATGTATGCCCACTTTTGCGCACTGTAGTGGCAACCAAAAGTGATGGCTAATTATATCAAGAAAAATAGGATATTCTACCCGATTTGTAAGAAAATGTATAATTGACTTAAGGGGTGATAATATGCCAGCTACATGTGCTCATTACAGCTTTTCAGTAGATGTTTATAAGGAATTATCCAACAGAACAAAAGATATAATAAAAGAAAATAAAAACTATTTTGTGTTAGGGGCACAGGGGCCAGATTTATTATTCTACTATAGCCCTATTAAAGATAATCCGATATATAAACTAGGTAGTGATTTGCACCGTCAGTCATTTTATGTATTTTTAGATAATTTGATTAATTCTAAGGAATTAGAGCAACCAAATAAGCTAGTATATATATTAGGTTGTTGTTGCCATTTTATATTAGATAGAAATACCCATCCATATATATACAGACTAACAGGTCAGGATAGTGTGGCACATGCAGCGCTAGAAACTGACTTTGAACAGTATGTAATTGATAGTAAAAATATGAGCAGACAGCGAAAAAACTATACTGCTGATATTGAGGATTACAAAGCCTTAGGGGATATATATGGAGTAGAGGAGCATTACATTAAAAAAAGCGTGAAGAATTTTCCATTAATAATGATATTACTGGAAAAATATAAAGCAATAGATTTTTTAGAGAATAGATTTAATTCTAGCAAACTATTTTCTAGGTTATCTATTAATAAGCCTGTAGAATATAATGTGGAGCTTAAAGTTTTAAAATCCATTTACAATAATTCTATAGCTGAGGCAGCGAAACTCATAGAAGAAGTATTTAGCGCTGCAGAAAAAAACACCCCACTGCCTAGCTGGTTAAATTATAATTTTCTAGGGGAAAAAATAGAAACTAAACAAGCTAAAAGCAGTTAACTAATTTAATGAATTTTTGATTAGTAGAGCTGATTTAATAAACAAACAAAGAGGAGAAAGTATTATGAATTACAACATCGTAGGAGAACCATTACCAGTGGTAATCTGCAATCTAGAACCAGGGGAAACAATGATTACAGAAAGTGGCGCAATGGCATGGATGTCTCCAAATATGAAGATGGAAACTACTAGTAATGGTGGTGTAGGTAAAGCTCTAGGAAGAATGTTCTCTGGGGAAAACCTATTTCAGAATCGCTATACAGCAACAGGTGGCCCTGGTATGATATCCTTTGCAAGCAGCTTCCCAGGCTCTATTCGTGCTATTGAAGTAACACCAGGCAAGTCTGTTATTATGCAGAAATCTGCATTTCTAGCAGGTACATCTGGTATTGAGCTTTCTATGCACTTCCAGAAAAAACTAGGTGCTGGTTTCTTTGGTGGTGAAGGTTTCATCATGCAAAAAGCAAGTGGTAGCGGTACAGTATTTATCGAAATTGATGGTTTTGGTGTAGAGTATGATCTAGCAGCAGGACAGAGCATGGTAGTAGATACAGGTTACCTAGCACTAATGGAGGAAAGCTGTTCCATCTCTGTTGAAACAGTTCCAGGTGTTAAGAATATGATATTTGGTGGCGAAGGAATCTTTAACACAGTAGTAACAGGCCCAGGTAAAATCGTACTACAGACAGCACCAATTATCGGTATGGCTAATGCACTACGCCCATACTTCCCAACATCTAAATAATATTACATAAATGGTTATAAGCTAATTGTGGGGTAGATTACCCTAACTTTTGAGGTTATATATCAATTGTTGAGGTGTCTTCCATCGCCGACGGCGAGGGAAGGCACCTCATATAATTTCACCCCAACATTTGGTAAAGAGCCACTTTTGACTAAAAGCAAAGAAAACTCAGTATAATCTGCATAGCAGACTGTACTGAGTTTTTTAAATATCTATAGAATATAGTTTATTCTTATGCACCTAGATAAGCTTTTTTAATAGCATCATCTTCTAATAGGTCACTGGCATTACCAGATTTAACGATTTTGCCTGTTTCCAGTACATAGGCTCTATCAGAGATTGATAGGGCTCTTTTAGCATTCTGCTCAACTAGAAGGACTGTAACACCAGTTTGATTAACGGATTTAATAATCTCAAAAATCTCCTTAACAAGCAGGGGAGCAAGCCCCATAGAAGGCTCATCAAGAATTAATATCTTAGGTCTGGACATTAAAGCTCTACCCATGGCAAGCATCTGCTGTTCGCCACCAGAAAGAGTGCCAGCTAGCTGTCTGCTACGCTCTTTAAGTCTTGGAAATCGATCAAAAACCATATCTCTGTCAGCTTTGATATTCTCAGCTGTGTCCTTTATAGTATAAGCACCCATCTGTAAGTTTTCCCATACAGTAAGATTGGAGAATACTCTTCGTCCTTCTGGGACCTGTGCTACGCCTAATCTTAGTATTTTATGGGCTTCGGTTTTAAGTAGATCACTACCTAAGAAATCAATACTACCACTTTTTGGCTTTAATAGACCTGAAATAGTCTGTAAAGTTGTGGTTTTCCCAGCACCATTTGCACCGATTAGGGATACGATTTCCCCTTCGTTTACCTCAATAGATATATCTTTTATGGCATGGATTTTTCCATAGTATACATTTAAGTTTTCTACTTTTAACATATGTAAATTCCTTTCTGACCTATTCCCCTAGATATGCAGTAATTACTTCTGGATTATTAATAACTGTGGTAGGCTCTCCAGTAGCAAGAATTCTGCCGTAGTTTAGCACTGTTAGATGCTCACAAACACCAAGAACAAGGTTCATATCATGCTCTATTAAAAGCACAGATAATTTATATTCACGACAGATAAACTGTATCATATCCATAAGCTCTTTGGTTTCGGTAGGGTTCATACCAGCTGCTGGCTCATCTAGAAGAATAACCTTAGGATTAGTTGCAAGGGCACGAGCTATTTCTAGCTTTCTCTGCATACCATATGGAAGGTTACCAGCTTTAAACTGATGCAAAGTGTCCATACCAAAAACCTTTAGTATTTCAAGAGCTTTTTCGGTCATCTCTGCTTCTTTTTTATAATAGGAAGGCAGTCTTAAAGCGCCAGAGAATATAGAGTATCCCACCTGATTATGAAGGGCTGTTTTAACATTATCTAGTACAGTCATTTTATTAAATAATCTAATATTCTGAAATGTTCTAGATACGCCACTTTTACAGATTTCAGCAGGGGATTTACCAACTAGATTAACACCATCTAATAATATCTCACCGTCAGTAGGCTTATATACCCCGGTAAGTAGATTAAAAACAGTTGTTTTTCCAGCACCATTTGGGCCGATTAGTCCATGTAGGCGACCTTCTTCGATAGATATTTCAAAACCATCAACAGCACGAAGACCACCAAAGGAAATACCAAGATTATTTACCTGTAGTTGTGCCATTATAGTTCACCTACCTTTTCTTCTTTAAGGATTTTCTTAAATATTGCTGTTTCAAGGATTTTATCCTTAGATTTAGACTGATTAAATAGCATAATAGCAATCAGAATAATTGCATAGAATAACATCCTAAAGTCAGCAGCATCTCTCAGTAACTCAGGAAGTACAGTAATTAGAGCAGCAGCAATAATAGAGCCTCTAATGCTACCCATACCACCTAGTACAACGAATACAAGTATCTCGATAGATTTATTGTAGTCAAAGGTTGTAGGCTTAAGTATACCTACATTATGAGCATATAAAACACCAGCAACACCAGCAAAAAATGCAGATATTACAAAAGCAATAATCTTGTATCTACTAACATTAATACCGATAGAGGAAGCAGCAATAGTATTATCACGAATAGAGGTAATAGCCCTACCATGACGGGAGGAAATAATATTAGAGATAACTACTATAGTAATTACTGTAATAACAAATACTAAGGTAAAGTTAGTATAATTAGAGTATAGTGGTATCTTAGATAGGCCTTTAGCACCATTGGTAATTTCTAAGGAGTTAATAATAGATTTTATAATTTCCCCAAATCCTAAGGTAACAATAGCAAGGTAGTCACCATTTAGTCTAAGAACAGGCATACCAATAATAAAGCCAAATACAGCAGCCATAATACCAGCACCAATTATAGCTATAGGAAATTCTATATATGCAGGGGCGTCCATGTTAATGGTAATTAGGGCACCTGTGTAAGCTCCAATAGACATAAACCCAGCATGACCTAGGGAAAGTTCACCTAGAAAGCCTGTTACAAGATTAAGGGAAACAGCAAGGATAATATTAATCCCCACAGGCACTATAAGGGAGGTGAACTGTCTATTAAGTATTCCACTTGACAGTAGAAAAAATATAATACCATAACAGCAAAGTCCAATTAGAGTATTTATAAACAAAGGTTTATTTTTAATTTGTATGTTAATCATTGATTGTTTTTCCAATTTATTCACCTACACTTTCTCGCTGCGTTTTTTACCAAGTAAACCTGATGGTCTAACTAGTAATACAACAACTAGGATTCCAAAAACAATAGCATCGGATAGCTCGGTGGATATGTAGGCTTTAGATAGACTTTCAATAATACCAAGTATTAACCCACCAGCCATAGCACCTGGAATACTGCCAATACCACCTAGTACAGCAGCAACAAAGGCTTTAATCCCAGGTAGGGAACCCATAGTTGGGCGCAGTGTTTGGTACTGGGATATAAATAGAATACCAGCTATTGCAGCTAAAAAAGAACCTATAGCAAATGTTAGTGATATAGTACGGTTAACATTGATACCTACAAGCTGAGCAGCTCCTTTATCTTCAGATACAGCACGCATAGCACTACCAGCTTTTGTTTTGTTTATAAATAGTGTTAAGGATACCATACAGATAAAGGTAACTAGTAAGGTAACTATGGTAATACCAGAAATGGTAATACCCATAAAGGTAACGCTAGGGAAGTCAACTATTGACTGAAAAGGTATAGGTGTAGCATTAAATATTAATAATGCACTGCTTTGTAGGAAGAAACTTACACCGATAGCTGTAATTAATACAGCTAGAGGAGGTGCATTTCTCAGTGGTTTGTAGGCGATTTTTTCAATAGTCACACCTAATAGGGCAGAAAGCAGTATTGTTAGGATAACTGCAATAGGTGTAGGCAGATTAAGTAGAGCTACCATAACATAGAGTATATAAGCTCCTACCATGATAATATCACCATGGGCAAAGTTTATCATCTTAGCAATACCATATACCATGGTGTAGCCCAGTGAAATTAGGGCATAGATGCTACCAGTTCTTAGGCCATTGATTAACTGTTCAAGTAGATTAATCATTTATATGAACATTCCTTTCTCTTAGTTTGCAATGTTTTAGGCGATTTTGCCATTGTTAGTAAACTGGCATTGGCAAAATTTCACTCTCTCCCAGTGAAAAGCCTCAAAACTTGCAGTTTGAAAATTTTATTTTCAAACTTTTAACTCATTCCGTCCATCATAACTAAAAACTAGCTATGAATTTATATATATAATATCAAGCTAAATTATCCTATATAAAACAAATATGTTAGACAGGAAAATACTAATCCTGCCTAACATTTTATTTTTCTAGATAAAATTCAAACGAATATATAGTATGAAATCCAAGCTATTACTTAGCTGTGTATTCACCATTAACGATTTCGATAAATTTAGCGCCCTTAGTAGGTTCACCATCAGCTGTAAATGCTAGATCACCAGTTAGGCCAGCAACCTGAATTTCTGTCATAGCTGGGATTAGATCAGCACTTTCTACTGAGCCAGCTTTTTCCATAGCTGCTTTAAATACATAGATAGCATCATAACCATCAGCAGCAAACTGGTCAGGAGTTGCAGAGTAAGCAGCTTCGTATTTAGCAACGAATTCAGCAACACTTGGATCTGTAGCAAGGAATGGGCTTAGGAAGATAGCACCTTCAACTGTGGAAGTGTCAGTAACCTGAGCTAGTACACCGTCCCAGCCATCACCACCGAAGAAAGGTAGTGCCATACCGTTATCGCTTGCCTGCTGTGTAATGTAAGCAGCATCACCGTAGTAAGCAGGTACAAAGATAGCCTGAGCTGTTGTGCCTTTAATTGTTGTTAGCTGTGTAGAGAAGTCTACATCACCTGTGTTAAATGCTTCTTCAGCAACAACATTACCACCGATTTCGGCAACTTTAGCAACGAAAGCATCTTTCATACCAGAGCTGTATTCGTCAGCATTATTGTAAATTACAGCTACATCAGAAAGACCTAGCTCATTTACAATGTAGTTAGCCATTGTTTCACCCTGTAGAGGATCGGTAAAGCATAGTCTAAAAGCATTTTCGTACTCTGTTAGGCCAGCAGCAGATCCAGATGGAGTAAGCTGTAGGATACCGTCCTGATATGTCTGATCGATAATAGCAAGACCAGCACCACTTGTTACTGTACCCATTAGTACATCAATGCCTTCGTCCATAAGTGTGTTATAAGCTGTAATAGCTGTTTCTTCACTTGATTCGTCATCAACAAAGTTCATCTGGAAAGTATATGTAGTTTCGCCGATAGTTACGCCACCAGCTGCGTTGATTTCTTCAACAGCAATCTCAGCGCCCTGCTTAACAGATACACCATAAGAAGCAGCAGCACCAGTTAGGGGGCCAAGACCTCCGATTACAAAGGTAGAATCAGAAGGGCCACCTTCTTCGCCAGTAGGACCACTTTCTCCAGCTGGTTCACTAGAGCATCCTGTGAAGGAGGTAATCATAGCAGCTGCAAGTAATGCGGATAATATTTTTTTCATAATAATTGTTTCCTTTCAGATTGACCTAAATTATAGTAAATTTAATGACCTGTATTAACTAGTCTATTAATACTACAAACACTAGTTTTTTTAATTAACTTGTTAAAGTAATTATCTGCTATCATAACTGCAAATTAATAAATAGTCAATAGTATTTGTATAAAATGTAAACTATTCCAATGCAATACACTAAAGTGATAGCAGATATAAGTAGATATTATACATGTTGCATAAAAAAATATGTGTCACAATAGTAACAATGGAGTATAGTAACATATAAATAAATAAAACTTATTACACTATAGTGTTTATCTATGGGAAACATTATAAGAAAAACTGTGCATTACAAGTGCACAGTTTCCATATTGTAGACAAAGTCTACAATATGATAGACTTATTGAGAAAAGATGAAAGACAAGGAGCCAAACTTGAAAATACAAGAATAATACAAGAATAATACAAGAATAATACAAGAATATATGAGTTTTATTTGAAAGTTTTTAGCGACACAGTAATTTCGCTTTTGTCATCGGTCTAAAAACTGTGGATTATAACTGCACAGTTTCTAAGCTAACCTAAATTATCTCATTAAATACCTTTTCTTATACTCTAATTTGGCAAGTTTACTTACACGATTATAAACCCCTAGATTATTAATACCACCAACAATACCTACTAGAGGGATACCTTGTATAAACTTTTCTAGTGCAATCCTTTTAGATAAAACTGTAGAGGTTTTTTTGATTTCCTCATTAAGATCACACTCCATATTATCGTAAAGCTCGTCGTATTCTATAAATTTACTATTGTCTTCCATAAGGGCAATCCTGATAATTCGCAGTATAAATATCTTCTCACTATGGCTCTTATAGTCAAATCCATAATTTAGGGAGGTTTCATAGATACCTTTTAATAGAGTAGAGGTAAATAGGAATATATCAGGTAATGATACACCAACAAAACCCATTGCCACACCACTACTAGCAGTAAATAAACTATTAGTAAGATTGGATTTGCTTAGGGATTTATCCATAGATTTAATGTTCTTCCTAGAAACTTTGCTGCTGATACGCATATCATTTATTTGGTGTTCTAGTATAGTGTCCTGTCTATTAAAGGATTTTTCTATGTAATCAGTGCCTTTGAGAAATATAGTGTTAAATGCCTTTTCAAAGGTTATGTCTAGGGTGGAAATAACCTTTGGGGGGATTTTCTTATATAGGTCATTTTTTAGATTAATTGGGTTATGGCTGGTAAGGAGTTTCTTTATATCTCGGTGAATTTCGGCTAGGGCTTTCTGTCGGGGATCTTTACTTAACATATTACCTCCTTATTAGGCTTTAGTTTTTACTTATTATAATATTATCATACATTATTATGGGAAAACAAGAGCTTAGGGATTATTCATAGTTTTGCAATATAAGATTTATTGCAAATTATTGTAAATATGTTATAATAAACATATTTAAACACTACTTATTGTTGGGTTTGTGAGTTCTTTTAATAGCAGTGACTTATGATATGTAAATATATCAGCCTTGTTATTAGAGGTTATCTACTAGCAATTAGGAATAAAGTATAGGAGGGTTAATGATGTCTATAATAGAGGCAGTGGGGATAACAAAGAGCTTTCCTCGTACTATTAGTAAAGAAGAAAAAGGCAAATTCACAGGTAAATTTAAAAAGACTAAGATAAGAGAAACTTTTAAAGCTGTGGATAGTATCGATGTTTCATTACAAGAGGGAGAGATATTAGGGGTATTAGGGCCTAATGGAGCAGGTAAAACAACGCTTCTTAGAATTTTAGGTGGGATAATGGATAGGGAATCAGGGGAGCTGTCCGTATGTGGAATGAACTATAGTGACCATAGACATCTTATAAAAGCTAAGATAGCATATATATCAAATAATACAAAGCTTTATGGAAGATTTACTCCCGAGGAGCTTTTTTATAATTTTGGAGCACTATATGGTATGGATAAAGCTCAGATAACAAAGAGGATAGAGGAGCTATCAACTGCTTTAAAACTGACAGAGTTTATGGATAATAGGATTGAGAGTTTATCCACTGGACAAACCCAAAGAGTAAATATTGCAAGATGCTTAATACATTCTCCTGATATATATATATTAGACGAGCCTACTTTGGGGTTAGATGTAATAAGTAGTAAGGATATAATAGAGTTTATGGAGGGTGAGAAAGCAAAAGGCAAAAGCGTTATCTACTCCACCCACTATATGGAGGAAGCAGAATATCTATGTGATAGAATAGTGCTTATATATAAAGGTAGAATTTTAGCAGAGGGGAATGTTACCCAGCTTAAATCTCAGTATCAGGTTAAAAGTGTAAGGGATTTATTCTTTAAATTAGCTGATATAAAGGAGGATGGCAATGAGGGGTAAAATATTATGGGTTTTAATTAAAAAAGAAATAACCGATGTTTTAAGAGATAAAAAGACTTTAATGGCAATGATAGGGATACCTTTACTGTTATATCCTTTAATAATGATAGGGGTTACCATGCTTGCCCAGTTAGTAAGTAGCCAAACGGAAAGTGATACAACTACTATTTTACTACAGGGAGAAGTACCAGAAGATTTTAATGAGTTTTTAGTGTGGTATGATTTAGAAAATGTAGATTTTCTATCTGTTGTAGAAGAAGGAGAAAATGAGTATACCCTTAACTTTACAGAAGATGGGGCAGAGATAGACTATGATTCTACAATAGAGATACAGGGATTTACTACATGGGATTTTAGGGATCTTTTTAGTTCCTATAAGGTTTATCAGCTAGAAAAAGCACTTGTAGATAATCTAGTAGTAGCAGATATAATAGATACTGATAATATTGTGTTTAATGATACAGCAACTAACACTCAGTCAGTAGGTCAGCTTCTAGGAAGTATCCTACCTATACTGCTTCTGGTAGGGGTAACTTTAGGGGTAATATATCCTACAATAGACATAATTACAGGGGAGAAGGAACGAGGCACAATGGAAACTCTCCTTAGCCTACCTGTAACCCCACTGGAAATTGTCACATCAAAGTTTATAACAATAACCCTAGGGGGGATTGTTTCAGCACTGCTAAATCTCTTATCTATGGGTATATCCATGTGGTATCTCATATATAGTTTTGCAGGAAATGAAGGCGCAGATATATTTACTACACTGGATTTTTCACAGTTATTAATGCCAATTTTTGTAACAGGAATATGCCTAGTTACATTTACATTCTTAGTAAGTGCACTATCCATGATAGTAGTTTCCCTAGCAAAAACCTTTAAGGAAGCTCAAAACTATCTATCACCACTTATGATTGTAATAATGGCACCAGCCTACCTAACATCTATACCAAACCTAAAACTAGATACCGTTACATCATTTATTCCAGTTCTTAATATATCTCTATTAATAAAAGAGGCTTTTAACTTTAATATAGACTTATCCACACTGGCACTGGTGGTATTATCTAATATAGTATACAGCGCACTGGCTATTGTAATACTGGGCAAAGTATTTTCTAATGAGAATATATTATTTGGTGATATAAAGAATTTTAGACTGCTAGAGGGTAGAAAAAACCTAGCCTATGGTGGTACACCAGGGGCTAGTGATGCAGTAGTTTTATTTTCTGTAAGTATTGTGGTACTGCTTTATGGCAGTGGTTTTCTAGCACAGAATATAGCCTCAACTGAGCTAACATTATTTATAGTGCAGTTATTTATACTAATATGCCCACTGGCTTATGCTTACTATATTAAATGTGATTTTAAAGAAACATTTAGCCTTAATAAATTTAGCCCTAAATATCTAGCTATTGGTATACCAATGATTTATATAGGACTTTTCGCTGTGTTACAGATACAGGAAGTATTAATGAATGCTGTACCTAGTTTAAGGGAGTTTGCAGAAAGTTTCTCTGGGGCAATAAGTTTTGATAATTTATTATTGTCAAGTTTTGTTATTGCTGTAATGCCAGGTATCTGCGAGGAGATTTTCTTTAGAGGATTTATGTTAAAAGCCTTTAAGGTAGATAAGCACCCAGCTACAGCAATATTTGTAACAGCACTGCTTTTTGGGATTTATCATATGAATGTTTTACAGTTAATAACAGGTTTAGCACTAGGCAGTGTTCTAGGCTATATAACCTATAAAAGTAAAAGTATATATCCAGCCATAATACTACACTTTTTAAATAACTTTACAGTTGTGCTAATATCCTATTATCAGGGATAGTAGGAAGAAGTATTAACATGTAAATAAAGGAACAATATAGTTTGAAACAAAGTTTCAAACATGGGTTTTGTGCTTTTCGGTTATTATAAT
>CAYJEQ010000051.1:0-580 GCA_964369235.1 uncultured Oscillospiraceae bacterium
TAACCTCAAAACACCCTTGTTTTGAGGTTAAATCGCCACAATATTGTGGCGATTTATAACTGTGTGCTTAGCACACAGTTATTCAGTAAGCATTATATAAAACCTTAAATCTTTAGTAAATCATATAACTATAAATTTATGTTATAGATCCTATACATACTATACATATTATATATAATAGTTTTGTAAGAGAAAATTATCATAACTTATTGATAAGTAAAGTTTAATATGATAATATAAGGTTATAAACAAATTAAGTTTATAGAAAGGTAGGTACTGTTTATGGATGTAGCAGCAACAAGTATTAGTTTAGCTACTAATAAAGTTATGCAAGAAGTTAGCACCTCAATGCTAAAGAAAACCATGGACTCAGCAGAGAGTCAGGCTACTGCCCTAGTACAGCAGATGATGCCACCGGTTTCTAAAGAATTAGGTACATATCTAGATGTTAGAGCATAGTCAGTAATACTTAATAATAAGGGAGCTGTCACAGGTGATGAAAATCATTTGAGACAGCTCCCTTTCTAGGTTACATATCAATTATAAGTGTGCCTTCTCTCACCATCGGTGAGAGAAGGCA
>CAYJEQ010000051.1:590-16526 GCA_964369235.1 uncultured Oscillospiraceae bacterium
ATAAATTTAATTAAGTATCCTGTAAAGAAACATTTTCTGCTGTAGAGTTTTTTTACAAAAAAATGCAAATTCACAGGATATTAAATAAACTAATGTAATACCCTAGAATTTTAAAATTATAGTTAATGGTTACCATACCATTTTTTATGAAAAAATAAGTAATACTGCATATAGCAATGTGTAATATTATAAGTGTTTATAGTGATTTTCTCCAATTTGTAATTTTATTTTGTTTACATTTCATTATAGTTTTATTACCTTATGGCAGCTGATTATGGGATATAATTAGCTTGTTCCTAAGGGAAGTGAAAAGAATAAATAAAAAAGAAAAGAAAGTTATAGGCAGACAGCCTATTTACAAAGGAGAAAATTATGAAAAAATTTATAACAACAGCAATCGCAGCTTCTATGCTAATGTCTATGGCAGTAACTTCTATAGCAGCAGATGCAGATGATCTTAAGGTAGACGCAACTTCCAGATTATTTATGGAAAATGACAGAGGTGAGATTACTGAGGTAAGTGGGGACTTTAATATAGAGCCAGGTGAGAGCCTATTTATTGAGGTGTTACCAGTAGTTGAGGGGGAGGATGTAACAGCAGATGCAGTAAACCGTCATCGTGTATACCTAGACTTTGCAGAAGGCGAATCAGAGATTGAGGACTACGATATAGTAAGCAAAAAAATCTACGCAGCAACAGGGGAGTATAACATAAATACAGGAGCAACTGCAGTACATGGTCTAGCTACTTCTTATCCTAGCCTAGCAGAGCTACAAGGAGCAGTAGATGCTATTACATTACATACAGACGAAATATGTGTAGTAGAGGGGTGTACAGATCCTGCACATTTCTCACCACTAAGCGATGCTGAAAAAACAACAATTATGGAAAGCTACAGCACATCTACCTCTGCCCAGTACAAATACCTAGTAGAGCTAGAAACAGAGGCAGGTTTTACAATTAGTCTTAAGGATTTAGTAGGTGATGTAACTATAGCAAAAAGCTCCACAGCTAGTAAAGATGCACCATCTAAGGAAATCGCTACAGAGATAGGTTATGAAATGGTAACCCTAACTGATGATGTACATGATGTGGATAATGACGAGCCAGTGGTAAACTTTAAAAACATAGATGATTATGTGGAATTATTCTTTGGTTCTGATGTAATATTTACCGTTGATGTAGATAATCAAGATGAACTATACCTAGGATTTACTGAAACACCTAATTTTGATGTACTGGCAGAATACCCAGATGCCCATATGGATTTTCTAACATTTGAAGGCAATCCTGAGTTTAACCGTATTGGTACAATGAGCATTTATGAAGAGGACAATGAGCTATTTATCTATGAAATCTCAGAAGATGGTAGCCTAACTGAGATAGATGCAGATTACAACGAAGATTACGAGTCCTACCAGTTTAAAACAAGAACACTAGGATCCTATGCAATCTCTGAAACAGAGCTAGATCTAACAGAGGAACCAACAGTAGAGCCAGAGGTAGAGGAACCAACAGTAGAAGAACCAACAGTGGAAGAGCCAACAGTAGCTCCAACAGTTAAACCTAACCCAGAAACAGGTAGATAATATTATTATAAAAACCCTCACTGATTTGCATCGGTGAGGGTTTTTTAATGTTTGCGATAACTACAGATAACATACTAATTATATCATCTATCCAAGATATTATAAAAGATGTTTATCAGTAAAATAAAAGTCACCACATATAATTCTACCACAAAATTTCATAAAGAGCCTAAAAAAACCAATGGTAAAATCATCTTACCATTGGTTTAATATTTTATAAAAGTTAGCTATACAGAGTATAATCTATTGATTTTTACCTAGCCACCCACACCTTAATCCGAACCAGCCTAAACACTGAGCATATTCACTTCTAGCTTTGTTATCCTCCTAGGCAGACGAGAGTATGCCGTCGTCGTCTGCCTAGCTACAAGCGAATATGCTTGGTGTTTAGGTCGCAGATTTTATGATTAGCAGATAGGATTAGTATTAAGGAAAAGCCTTGCAACAATGCATTGCAGTAATGCTTTCGCCTTACAATAGGCTTTGACATAGATAGTAAGCCTATATGCCATCATAAAACTGGTTCGGATTAGGGGTGGGCAGCTATAGTAATAAAGACTAAACATTAAATCTAAACAGAATAATGTCCCCATCTTTTACCACATATTCCTTACCTTCTAGGCGAACTAAGCCTTTTTCCTTGGCTGCTGCCATAGTACCACACTCAATTAAATCAGTGTAAGCTACGATTTCAGCACGGATAAAGCCCTTCTCAAAGTCGGTGTGGATTTTACCAGCAGCACCTGGTGCTTTAGTACCCTTAGTAATTGTCCAAGCTCTTACTTCCTGTTTACCAGCTGTTAGGTAGGAGATAAGACCTAGTAGGGCATAGCTAGCTGTAATTAGTCTATCAAGACCGGACTGGTTAAGACCTAGCTCCTGTAGGAACATCATCTTGTCCTCTTTGTCCATGTCGGTGATTTCTTCTTCTATCTTTGCACAGATAGGGATAACCTGAGAATTTTCACTAGTAGCAATTTCCTTTACCTGCTGATAGAAAGTATTGCTCTCAATATCAGTGGTAAAGTCAGCTTCACATAGATTTGCAGCATAGATAATTGGCTTGCCAGACAGCAGTGGCGTGTCAGCAATAATATCTGCTTCAAAATCATCCTGTGGTACAAAAGCTCTAGCGCTTTTACCTTCTTCTAGCATAGCTTTAAGACGCTGTAGCATCTCTACTTCTGCTAAAAATTTCTTATCAGTTTTTGAAGCTTTGTTAGCTCTCTCAATACGACGGCTAACAATATCAATGTCAGAGAATACTAATTCTAGGTTAATAGTTTCAATATCTCTTGCAGGGCCGATTTCTCCATCAACATGGACAATCTCACCATCTTCAAAACATCTTACCACATGGATAATTGCATCTACCTCACGGATGTGGGATAGGAATTTATTCCCTAGGCCTTCACCCTTAGAAGCACCTTTTACAAGGCCAGCAATGTCAACAAACTCGATAATTGCCGGTGTCATCTTGTCAGGGGAGTAGATGGTAGATAGTGCATCTAATCTAGCATCTGGCACTGCAACCACACCAACATTTGGCTCGATGGTGCAGAATGGATAGTTTGCAGACTGTGCGCCTGCGTTGGTTATAGCGTTAAACAATGTACTTTTACCTACATTGGGAAGTCCAACCATACCTAATTTCATAATGTATATTCCTTTCTTAACTGGGATAACTAAATTATAACTGGGATTAGTAGATAAATCCACACTTCTTACAGCATAACAGTATACCACAAAAGAAGGCTTTTTAAAAGACTTTTATTAAAATATTATAAAAAGCCTATAGAAATCATCTAGTAGCATTTTGTTTACCACAAATCACAGTATCCTCACATTGTATGCATATAATTTAACAATCTTCATAATTTGCAAATATTGAACAAAGAAACCCTGTTTTTTTTACCTAATATTAGATTACTATTTAAAAAATATTCATACAAATAAAGAAGAAATAGCATATAATTAACTTATTATCATTAAACATATAAAATTTTACATATTGTGAGAGATTTACCTCCACAATGAAAGGACGGTCATATTATGTCAATGGGAAAAATTTTAGTTGCAGACGACGATCGCAACATTAACGAGTTACTAAGCTTATATCTAGAGAAGGAAGGCTACACAGTTATATCAGCAGGTGATGGGGAAGAAGCCTTAAAGAAATTTTTACAAGATGAGCCTGATTTAGTGCTACTTGATGTTATGATGCCTAAGCAGGACGGTTGGCAGGTATGTCGTGAGATTAGAAAAAAATCCAACTGCCCAATTATAATGATTACAGCTAAAGGGGAAACCTTTGACAAGGTGCTAGGGCTAGAGCTTGGTGCTGATGACTATGTGGTTAAGCCTTTTGACGCTAAGGAGATTATTGCTAGAGTTAAGGCTGTACTAAGAAGAACAGGTAAAAGCACAGCTGCAGTTGATAGCAAGGAAGTAAACTACGATAAACTAGTAGTAAATATCACTAAATACGAAATTAAAGTAGATGGTAAGGTAGTGGACACACCACCTAAAGAGCTAGAGCTACTATTCCACCTAGCAAGTAACCCTAATAGAGTTTATACAAGAGATCAGCTACTAGATGAGGTATGGGGATTTGAGTATTACGGTGATTCTCGTACAGTAGATGTTCATGTGAAAAGACTAAGAGAAAAGCTAGAGGGAGTATCTGAGGAATGGATGCTTAAAACTGTATGGGGTGTAGGCTATAAGTTTGAGGTTAAGGAATAAGTTTGAAATTAGTTTCAAACTTTAGCTATTGCAAAACATAGCTGAAACTTTATTGTAGTGAAAGGGCAAGACCAGATGAAAAAAAGTTTATTCCTGAAATATTTTTATATATGTGTAGCCCTTACCTTAGGTGTGGTGCTTATACTAGCAACAGTGTTTCCAGTTATAGCTGGTCAATACTACCGTCAGGAGCAGTATTCACTACTAGAGCGAAATGCCCAGTATGCAGCACAGGCAACCAGTTTGGATATGCGAGAAAATGACGGAGTATATATACTAAACAATAATCTACTTTACAATAGTTATACAATACTGGGAATGGCAATAGATGCAGATATATATCTGGTAGATGCCACAGGTAAGACTATACTTTGTAACGACACAGAAACCTGTAATCACACAACATACCTTGTAGATCAAAGTATAATGAGTCAGGCAATGGATGGCAGTTATAGAGAAGTAGGAAATTTAAATGATATATACGAAGAACCTCACTTTACAGTAGCTGTGCCAGTTACCGATAGTCAGGGCAGAGCTATAGGGGCAGTATTTGCCTCAGCGCCTACTACAGGTGTGGGAACATTAGAGTTTAATCTGCTAAAGATGTTTGGTATTACAGGGTTTGTAGTGCTATTAATTGTATTTGTAGTGGTGTATTTTGCTACAGATAAACTTGTTAAGCCTGTAAAACAGATGGTATCTGCTACAGAGAACTTTGCACGAGGTGACTTTACCGTTCGTGTACCAGTGGAGAGTTATGACGAAATAGGAAAACTTTCTATGGCATTTAATAACATGGCATCAGCACTAGCCCTTAATGAATCCTCTAGGCGTTCCTTTATGGCAAATGTGTCCCACGAGCTTAAAACCCCTATGACCACCATAGGTGGATTTGTAGATGGTATATTAGATGGAACTATACCAAAGGAGCGACAGGAACATTATCTAGGGATAGTATCCGATGAGATTAAAAGGCTTAGTCGCCTAGTTAGATCAATGTTGAATATTGCTAAAATAGAAGCTGGAGAGATGTCTATACACTCTACTACATTTGATATTAACCACACAGTGTGTACAACTATATTTACCTTTGAAAAGTCTATTGATGAAAAAAGTCTACAGGTAATAGGTTTAGACGCTGGCAAGATAATGGTTGAGGCTGATGAGGATCTAATTCATCAGGTAGTATACAACCTAGTAGAAAATGCAGTTAAGTTTGCAAATAGCGATGGATATCTGGAGATAATATATAATGTAAACAAGGATAATCAGGGAACATATATAGGTATAAAAAACTCTGGTGATGGCTTGTCTAAGGAAGAAATCCCTAAATTATTTGATCGCTTTTACAAAACAGACAAATCCCGTAGCCTGGACAAAACAGGTGTGGGACTGGGACTGCATATAGTTAGATCTATTATAAATCTACACAACACAGATATTATTGTAAAAAGCGTAGAAGGTGAGTATAGTGAGTTTGGATTCTATCTACCTACCCATCAGGTGAAAAACACTGGTGGTAGATTTAGAGGTGGGGACAAACAGCCAAAAAACCAGTAGATATGATGTTTAAAAATTTTTAACTTAATATCTATCTCTATGTTACCAAGTTTACAAAATAAAACTGTATTATATAACTATAGATTAAATTACAAGGAATAGGAGTGTATACTATGTTTGAAGATAGAAACTTAGAAGAAAATACCAACGAATTTAAAGAACAGGTTAATCTAGGCAGTGATCAGCCAGATTACGGTAATGATATTAAGGAAGAGCCAGTATCAAGAGAGTCTGCCCAGGCTGAATATACTAGATCTGAGCAAGCTGGAGGAAATCCTAATAATCAGCAACCACCTAATAATCCAAACTATCATCGCCCACAGTGGGGTGGTAGATATGAAACTCCTGGGCATACACAGCAGCCTTCTCAGTACAATACAACAAGAGGTTTTGAGGGTGAGGGTAATCCCTATGTACAGGACAGATACCAGTGGAACTTAAATGACTACCAGCATAAGATGGAACCAGAGCCACCTAAAAAGAAAAATCGTGGGTTAATGGTTTTTGGTACAATAGTCGGTGTGGTATTTAGTATTACACTAGTGTCCTTTGCAGCATATGGATTACAGGCGATGATTAATAACAATAATACAAAGCCTGTGGAAGAATCCTCTAAGATGATAGAACAGTCTACAGAAAACGGATCTATGCCTAATATTACCATTGACAGCAAGCCAATGGATACAGAAACAGTATCCAGCGATGGCAAGATGACAACGGTACAGATTAACAAGATGGTAGGCCCTTCTGTAGTAGCTATTGAGGCTTATAGCCAAGGTGGATTTGCTGCAACAAGTCAGGGCTCAGGGATAATAATGTCCTCCGATGGATATATTATAACCAATGCCCATGTAATTGAAGGTGCAACAGGTGTTAAGGTTGTTTTAGGTAATGGTGAGGCATACACAGGCGAGGTTATTGGACTAGATACCCAGACAGACTTAGCAGTGGTGAAAATAGAAGAAGAAAACCTAGCCTATGTGACCTTTGGGGATTCTGATGAGATAGATGTAGGTGAAACTATACTAGCTATCGGTAACTCATGGGGTATGCAGGGAACTATTACACAGGGGATAGTATCCGGTGTAGACAGAATAGTAAGAGGGGAAACAGGTTACGACATGACCTTTATTCAGGTAGATGCAGCTATTAACCCAGGTAACTCTGGTGGTGCACTTGTTAATGAATATGGACAGGTAATCGGTATTAACTCAGCTAAATTTGTTTCTGAAGATGTAGAGGGAATAGGATTTGCAATACCAATTAACGATGCAATGCCAATTATTGAAGATATAATTGTAAACGGTAGAGTTACAGGCAGAGCAAAGCTAGGTATTGAAGGTATACCTATTGATTCTATTGACTCTAGAATGTATGGTGTGCCAGTAGGGATACAGATTATCAATATTCAGGAAGATTCTGATTTAGATGATAAAGGCATTGTTCCTGGTGATATTATCACAGCAGTAGACGGTGACCCAGTGGAAAGCTTTGATGATATGAAGGAAGTTACCACAGGTAAAGCACCTGGTGATACAATAGTTCTTACTATATACAGAACGAGCAGTAACCCATTAATGAGTGATACCTTTGATGTGGAGATTGCTTTAGTAGAAGATAAATAATTAAAAATTTCCCTCACTAGGGTTATCCTAGTGGGGGATTAGTGCAAAGTAAGACAAATTGTTTCTGTGTTAAATGCCTAGGGAAGATACGCCAATAAGACTTTATCTAGGCAACTTAAATAGAACCGGTAAATTACAGAAAGGTAGTGGTATAGTGAAGATAATTATATCTCCAGCAAAAAAGATGAATATAGACACCGATAGTTTTGATATTAAGGGGCTACCTCAGTTTATAGATAGGGCTGGCCACATTAAGGACAAGCTATTAACTATGTCTGAGATAGAACTTAAAAAACTTTGGAAATGCAATGATAGTATAGCAGCAGAGAATATCCATCGCCTTAAAACCCTAGATATACATAAAAACCTAACCCCAGCCCTACTTAGCTATGAGGGAATACAGTATAAATATATGGCACCAAGTATATTTGAAGATGGGCAGTTTGATTATATATCACAGCATTTAAGGATATTGTCTGGTTTTTACGGGGTGCTAAAGCCTTTTGATGGGGTGGTACCATATCGGCTAGAGATGCAAGCATCACTAAAGATAGATGACTATAAAAACCTATATCAGTATTGGGGAAGTGCACTAGCAGAGAATATTACAGCAGAAAGCAGTACCATACTAAACCTAGCCTCTAAGGAATACAGCCAGACTGTATCAAAATATATAGACAGCAAAACTAGATTTGTAGACTGTAGCTTTGGGGAGATGGTAGCTGGTAAATTAATAGAAAAAGGCACCATCTGTAAAATGCTACGAGGCAGTATGGTAAGATGGATGGCTGAGGCAAATATTACAAATATAGATGATATAAAAGGATTTTCTCGAGATGGTTTTAGCTATAGTAAAGATCTGTCAAAGGAAAATCACATAGTGTTTTTAAAGAAAATTCCAGAATAAATTTTAAAACAACAAGACAGGATATATAGGTTATATGGCAAATATTGGGGTACTATCCTTCGCCAAAAACAAAGGATAGTACCCCAACGCAATTTTACATTTTATGATATATACTTAATTATACATTTTTCTTGCAAATATGTAAATATTAGTATATATAATCTTACATACAAACTAGCTGTGAGAAGAAAACATCACAGCTAGTTTTTGATTTATATAATTATTTATAATCCTTTTTTATAAACTCTCCTTGCAAATCATAATAATATTTAATATTAGTGTTAATTGATGTAAGTATATATTGGTCGGATTTTACATCTAGTGAAATCAAACCATTAAAATCATTGTTAGCTTTAAAAGTATGATGAATATTGGCATCAAAGTTTAAATCATTACCTTTATCACTAAGCATTACTCTAGTGTACTGCTGTGGATTATCTAGGGGAATAGTTATAATTTCGGCAGTTTCTAATAGGACATATAACTTATCCTCTATAAATTTTGTTGCTATAGTTCTATGGTTATCAAGTATTATATCATTACTATAAAGAGTAATAGGGTTTTCACCATATTCATCTGGCTGTTTAAATAACACTCTTAGCCTTTCATCACAGCCTAGCTGATAACCTCCATATTCTGTGTAGAAATAAATATCTCCTTTATACAGATGATAGTCTATATCCCATGTATACATAAGCCAATGTACATGCTCTAAATTGGTGGTATTTTCGGATATATGGTTTAGTTTCTCAATATCATACATATCTTGGTCAAAATATATTCTATTACCTAAATCATCAACTTCTTGTACTAACCACTTTGGTATTTTTGCTTGGGATAATAGCTTGCCATTATGAATATATTGAATAAAAGGACCAATATCCTCCACATTATCTTCTTCTATGTATACATAATTTAAATAACTATTATTTCCAATATTCTTTGAATAGTAAAATGAAGAATCCTCATCTGTAGGCAAAACTATATAACCATCAATTCCTTTAGGAGTGGATAATAGATTAAATATTATTAGCCCTACTATTAATATTGATATTATTGGAAGTATTAATTTTTTCATGATGTACTCCTTTAGATGTTATTTGTAGTGTATTATAGTAGTGTATTAAAAAAGTAAAATTACTCCATTAATTATACATTTTTCTTGCAAATCTGTAAATATTATAAAGCTTACGCCAAAAATTACCTCAGGCGTAATTATCCCATATAAACATTTTGCATATTATATAGTAGTAATATTTACAAAGGGAGGGTTAATGTGAATAGGAAGGTTAATTCTACGGTTATCTCTTATTATGGTATTATAATAATTTTTGCTATGTTATTAGTCCACTCGGCTGTTACAATGTTTGTAGGTGGTGGGGATAATACAGGAATACAGCAGATAGATATTATACTGCGAACTACTATGGGATCTTTATTTGGATATATAATCAGCAAGGTATCTATGAAAAACCCCACTAAGAAAAATCAAACTACTACCTCGATAAACATACCACCACAAAGCATAGAGGTGAAGAAAACTGAGGGCATAGGTTTTAGGATGGAGCTAGAGGGTGATAATCAGCCTGTAACAGAACAAACTAAAACCACCATATCTATTAAATCACCACTATCTACTATAAAAAAAGAAAAAGCTAATGAAAGGGTAAAATACTCCCAGTCTATAATTTTGGTAAGTATTTGTAGCTTTTGTTTACTGGTAATGATGTTTGTAAGGAACTTTAGTTTTATGGTTTCCCCTACAGGAACGGCAGAAGTGACGCTTTCCCAGTATAGAGATTTCATTTCTAGCTCTGTAGGAGCCTTAATTGCACTTTCTCGCAGGGAGGTATAGGGTGAAAATTATAGTTTATGCAACTTTTATTTTTAAAAAGTATCAGATTTGCAATTTATTTTCAGTTATGCTATAATATGTTCATGGGGCAATAATCAAGGAAATATACCTGATGACTGCTCTTTATGAGAAAAAATTCTTTTCGTATTTATGATCTAAAGAATAGGTCAAAAATTATAAAGATAAAATCTAAAAATAAGGACTAAAAAAACTTACAATAGAATAATAAAATAGTAATAAATATTTGAAAAAATTGCAGAGAGATGTTATAATCTGTCATAGAGAGTATGTTTTGAGGGATAACCTTAAAACCAGTCCTCTATGGCAGTTTTTATTTGCCCTGATTAATAAAGAAAGGAGTGTGCAGATGAATACAATAATAACCCTTGCCATAATAGCAGGTTTACTGGTGCTAATTCTAGTAATTATAAATAGAATTAAAGAGAGCATTCGCAGAAGTGGTGTAGGACAGTTTATCGAGCTTGCAAAAAAAGCTGATATACAGTCCCAACTAGAGCCAAAGTCTGTCAGTGGAGGAGATAGAATATTTCTCCCACTTATACTAAAGGATTATCCAGATTTTGATGTGGAAAAAGCCAAAGCAACAGTGGCTACTACCATCGGTGATATATTCGAAGATAAGGATAGAAAGAACATACCTAGTAATATATTATCAGTAGCAGATAATATTAACAATCACTATAAAGGTGGTGTTACTAAGATAAAATTTCACACTACAGCAATCTCTAACTATGTAAAAACATCTCAAAGTGCAACAGTTACTTTTCAAACGGCATTTCAGTTTTTTTACAAGGATAGAACCTACCAAGAGCGATATGAAACCGAATATACATTATTTTATAATGCAGAACTTAGCAAAGACAAAGAGGATAATGTAGTTACTATGAGATGTGACTACTGTGGGGCACCACTAGCCGACGCCAAAACAGAAGTATGCGAATACTGTGGCAACTCGGTAGATCTAATGCAAAACAAGTTATGGGTAATCAACAATTTAAACATTAAATAAAATGAAAGAGGTAATTTACAATGGGTTTAATTAAATCAATTATTAATGCAGCATCAGGTACTTTAGGCGATCAGTGGGTGGATTTTATCACCTGTGATAGTTTATCTTCCGATGTCTTAATGGCAGAAGGTAAAAGACCATCACAGGCACGCTCAGGCAATACAAAGTTTAGTGAAAATATTATCACTAATGGTTCTAAGATTAATGTAGCACCTGGACAGTGTATGCTTATTTCTGAAAATGGTAAGATCGTAGACTTCTGTGCTGAGCCTGGTCAGTATACATATGACACAGCAACACAGCCATCTCTACTAGGTGGAGGATTTAAGGATCTAGGAGCTACATTCCAGGAAATTGGTAAGAGATTTCTAGCTGGTGGTGCACCTACAACCGAGCAGAAGGTATACTACATTAATACTAAGGAAATTATCGGTAATAAAATCGGTTTTGGTAAAATACCATTCCGTGATAGTGAATTCCAGTTTACAATGAGTGTACAGGGTTTTGGTCACTATACATTCCACATTACAAACCCACTACTATTTTACAATGAAATAGCTGGTAATGTAGTTGGGGAATACAGAAAAAACCTACTACTAGAAACAATGAAATCCGAGGTTATGTCCTCCCTACAGCCTGCTCTAGGTAAGATTGCTGCACAGCGTATTGCTTATGATCAGCTAATTATGTACCCAGAGGAAATCGGTAAAGCAGTAAATGAAGTTGTAAGTGCTAGATGGGGTGAGCTTCGTGGTATCGGAATTAAATCCTTTGCTATTGAGAGCATCAATGTAGACGAAGCAACAGCAGCTAAGATTGCACAGTTCCAGGAAGCTAGAGTTCTATCTAATCAGGCTATGGCAGCAGGTAGAATGGTAGCAGGTACTGCAAACGCAATGGAAGATGCAGCTAACAACACAGCAGGTGCAATGACAGGCTTTATGGGTATGGGCTTTGCACAAAATGCAGGTGGTGGCACAGTTAACTCACTATTCGGTGGGGCGAGTCAAGGTGGCGTTCCACAGCCTATCGGTTATCAGCAGCCAGCAGCACCAGCACCAGAAGCTCCAGCTGCGCCAGCTCCAGTAGCAGCAGCGCCAGCGCCAGCAGCAGATAGCTGGACTTGTGAGTGTGGAACAGCTAACACATCTAAGTTCTGCCAGAACTGTGGTGGCAAGAAGCCAGAAGCTAAAGCAGGCTGGGATTGTGATTGTGGTGCAGGAAGCAACCTAGGTAAGTTCTGCCCAAGTTGTGGTGGTAAGAAGCCAGCAGCAGAAGCACAGTATCAGTGTGATAAGTGTGGATTTGAGCCAGCAGATAAGAAAATCCCACCTAAATTCTGCCCAGAGTGTGGAGATCCATTTGATAATAACGATATTATTGGTTAATAGTAAACTGCTAAAACCAATAGATAATAGATAAGCCTAACATGCCTTTTTATGGTGGGGAATAACTACTGTGAAAAGGCATGTACTATGAAAATAAATTTTCATAGGCAAGGGAAAACCATAGTCCTAAGTATGAAAACAAATTTTCAGATTTAATATGGCGAAAGGAGAAATATTCTATGGCTGTAAAATCATATAAGTGTTTTACCTGTGGTGCCGACCTTAAATGGAACCCCACCACAAACAACTTTAAGTGTGAATACTGTGACAGTGAGTTTGTACAGGACGACTTTAAAGATGTAGTAGAAAACGAAGAAGCACGATTAGAAGAAGAGGTAGCCTCTACTGGTGAGGTTAAGGTAGACGAATCCACAGGGGAAGAGGTAGTAGCCTATAAATGCACCTATTGTGGAGCAGAGGTTTTAACTCTAGAGGAAACTGCAGCAACATTCTGTGTTTATTGTCAGCGACCACTAGTTATGGAAAATAGCCTATCTGGCGAGTTTAAGCCCTATGGGGTAATACCTTTCCAGAAGACTAAAGAGGAGGCAATGGCAGCATTTAAGGAATACCTAAAGGGTAAAATCCTTGTGCCAGATGTGTACCTAGAAGATCAGAATATTCAGAAGGTAACAGGGGTATATCTACCTTTCTGGTTATTTGATACAAAGATGGACTTTAACACTGTATTTGAAGGTAAGATAGTTAGAACATATTCTGACTCTAACTACCGTTATACCGAAACAAAGATATATGACCTAATAAGAAATGGTGATATTACAATAGATGGAATTCCAGCAGATGGATCACTTAAAACCGATGATGATATAATGAACTCTATTGAGCCTTTTGACTGGAGCAAGATGGTGCCATTTTCCACTACATATCTATCAGGTTTCTTAGCTGAGAAATACGATGTGCCAGCAGAGGATTGTCAAGAAAATGTTATTAATCGAGTAAAAGGCAGTTTGTCTGAGGCAGTAACTAACACCTGTAGAAGTTATTCTGGCATAACACAGAAAACCTACAATACAACTGTGGCAAGCTGTGACCATAAATATGTTATGCTACCAGTGTGGCTACTATATACCCAGTACAATGATAAGGGTTATGTATTTGCTATGAATGGTCAAACAGGTAAGTTTATAGGAGATTTACCTATTCACCCACCTAAGGTTAAAAAGTATCAGCTAACAAAACTAGCACAGTTTGTTCCAATAGGGATTGTTGTTGCGTCCATAGTTAAGATGATACTAGAAGGGATGGGAACAATATGATGAAATTTCTAAGATCTCTAGTAGCACTGACATTTATGCTGTCCTTAACAGTGGTATCCTATGGGGAAGTCTATTATGGAATAGATTTTAATCAGTTTACAGAAGATAGCCATGTATATTCTATAGGTGACTATCTAACAGCAAGTGAGATAGAGGAAATAGATAAAGCACTTGCAAGCCTAGAAAAGAAACATGATGTGGCAGTAAACTATATTATATTAGACAAAAATAACATTAATATTCCCGATTTATCTATGGCTATCTATAACTATTCTGCTGTAGGTAAGGCAAAAAATGAAGATGTTATTATGGCTGTAGTAGGCATGTCCAGTATTCCTGGGGATAGCTATGTAGATATATTTACCTATGGTGAAGGTAATGACATTGTAAATAATAGTATACTAGATGAATACCTAGATGATCAGGTTTACTATCTGTCTGATGATAATTATTACAATGCAGCAGTTTCCTTTGTTAATAACAGTAATGACTGTCTATCTTCCTATGGATTTAGATCCGCTATGGCATGGGTAATTACTGTAGTAATAGGTATTGTACTTGGTATTGCTGCAACAGGAGCCGCTTACTATCGTGTATACAAGCTACATGTGCCAGTTGCACCAGCAAAAGATGGTAAGCATTATCTAAAGGGCGATGGCTTTAAGCTATCTCGCAGTGATGATGTTTACATAACAACAAGAATAACAAAAACACCAAGAGCTAAATCCTCCAGTGGTGGAGGCGGAGGCGGCGGAGGTGGTGGCAGAGGTGGCGGAGGCAGAAGCTTCTAAGCAACCTAAGTCAACCTACTAAATCTCAAATAAACAAAACAGGGTATTAACTATTACTTTAATGTTAATACCCTGTAATTACATAAAATATAAGGAAGTGTATAGTATGAGTGATAATAAGACACTACAGCAGAACACAGAGGAAGCAGGAGTAAAAGACGGAGTTTTCTCTATGCAGTTTTTATTTGAGGAAAACTGCCCTACAGCAGACAAGGAAAAGATAGCAGAGGTTTTAGAAAAGCATGTTGGAAACATTGATGTAGCAGGTGTTAATGAGGAAACAGTCCATGTTTTTGCACTGGATTATATAGCAGAGTTTAAAGAGGGAACTGCCCCTGTACAGCTTATGATTATGAGAGCTATGGAAGGTAAACCAGAACTAGATCAGCTACAATTAAGTCAGCTATGGGACTGCCCTAATGGTAGAGAGATACTGGAAAACTGCAAGTATTTCATGGCTACAGTGGACTTTCTAGGATCAGCTATGACTGATATGAAGGCTAGAGGTAGACTGTTAATGGATTTAATGGAAGCTATGTTTGAGCTATATCCTAGCTGTAAAGCTGTGTACTTCCCGATATCTGGTAAGATGTTTTCCAGAGAAGCAGTAGTGGGAGATAATATCCCTAAGGAAGATAGATTTATTAAGTATGCTATCAATGTAAGATTTTTTAATATTGAGGGTAGTGATGAGTATATTGTGGACACCACAGGTATGTCCTCGGTATTTATGCCTGATTTACAGTATCACTTTAATAAGAATATAGATCCTAATATGGTGGTAAATCACGCCTATAATCTCCTAAGTTATATTTATGAGCACAATAATCCTATAGAGCCTGATCAAACAGTGTCTGGTATTGATGTAAGAACAGGACAGATGGAAGGATCAATTCAGTGGAAATGCCAGTACGAACAGGCTTTAATACAGCCTATGAGAACTGTAATTGATATTAATATGACTGGATTTGCAGCTGGTGGTAGATAATGTTAAATAAGCTAAAGCTTATTTAACAAGCAAGTTTCTGATTTTTCAGCTTAGACAGCTGAAATTTAACTCTGTATTGCAGAGCTAAACCATCAAAAACGTTGCGACTGGGAAGAATTTTTGGTTTTAACAAGCAAGTTTCTGATTTTTCAGCTTAGACAGCTGAAATTTAACTCTGTA
>CAYJEQ010000051.1:16626-19005 GCA_964369235.1 uncultured Oscillospiraceae bacterium
TTGCAGAGTTAAAACATCAAAAACATTGCGACTGGGAAGATTTTTTTGATTTCCAGTTTAAACTGAAATTACTATCACTATAGAAAGGTAATATCCATATGAAAGAATGTTCTACCAAAGTTACAGTTAAATGCACACTAATAGGAATATCATTAATATTTGCCTTATCAGGGGTGATGTATATTTACATGATGTTACAAGGTACTATAGATATTAATGGATTTTGTATTGGTGCAGTGGTGATTTGTTTCTATCTGTCAGTAGGCTCAGTAAAGATGTTTTTTAAGGCTGGGAGAAAGATACTTTATAATGAGGAAAAGTTTATAATTATACTATCAGAAGATGAAAGTATAGAATATAGATGGCAGGATATTGCCTCTCGTTCTATAGCTATTACAACTCATTCTATAGCGAAAAGTTCCACTAAAAATAAGAGCCTTTTCGGTGGGAAACTTATTCTAACCAAGGGAGAGAAAATCATAAACCTAAACCCTAATATGAAAGGTTATAAAGATTTCCTAGCAACTGCCAAAAGAATAACACAGCAAAATGCTAAATCACAAGTGAGCAATATTAATGATGTGTTTAATGATATTTTTAGTGGTCATTAAACTATGTCTATAGGATAAAAGATCATTGTTAATATATATGAATAATTTATATAAAACAAAAACAGGCATAGGTAGATTACCCGTGCCTGTTTAACTACATACTAGGATTATATATTAAATATGGGGTACTACCCCAATTATTGACAACTAGCCAATATTAGTTATAGTTTTTCTCAATAAGAGCCTTAGCATCTTCTTTAGAGATAAGTTTACCGTAGGATAGCACCTTGCTGTCAATTACTAGTGCTGGTGTCTGCATAACGCCATATTTAGCAATCTGGATGTTATCGCCGATGTTAAGTACTTCTTCGTTAATGTTAAGCTCTGCTACTGCGTCCTTAACATTCTGGAAAGTTTCACTGCTTTTCTTACAGCAAGCACCTAAAACGATAATTCTAGCTTTTTCAATATCTGCAATGGAGCATTCGCCACCACAAGCACAAGTTGCTGTTAATTTTTCTTCTTCTTTCTTCTTACCAAAACCAAATAGTCCCATAATAATATTCTCCTTTTATTAATTATAATTATTTTATATTAGCAGATAGGATACAGCATTAAAGAAATACCCTATAATAATAATACCTGTAGCAACAATACCAACAAAGGTAACTAGTAATTTAGGCTTAACAGCCTTTCTTAGCATAATGATGGATGGTAGGGATAGTGCAGTTACAGCCATCATAAAGGATAGAATTGTACCAACTCCAACGCCCTTAGTAAATAGTGCCTCAGCAATTGGAATAGTACCAAAAATATCAGCATACATAGGAATACCTACCACTGTAGCAAGTAGTACTGAGAATGGATTATCTCCACCTAGTACAGTCTGGATAGCTTCTTCTGGTATCCAGTTGTGGATTGCAGCACCGATACCAACACCGATTATAACATACCAGAATACTTTCTTAACTGTGGACATCATAGCTTCTTTAGCGTAGGTTAGACGGTCGGACACAGTTAGTTCAGGGGACTCAATATCAACAGCAGAAGCAGCTTTAATATACTGTTCTACATGTTTTTCCATGCCTAGTTTATCAATGATAGTACCACCGATTACAGCAAGGATAATACCGACAACAACATAAACAATAGCGATTTTTGCTCCGAATACACTCATTAGCAGTACAAAAGCACCTAAATCAACCAGTGGGGAAGAAATCAGAAAGCTAAATGTAACGCCTACTGGCAGTCCAGCAGAGGTAAAGCCGATAAATAGTGGGATGGAGGAACATGAGCAGAATGGGGTTAGTGTTCCAAGGATAGCACCCATAAGGTTAGCTACAACACCTTTGTAATTTCCTAGGATTTTCTTAGTTCTTTCTGGTGGGAAGAAACTCTGAATGTAGGAGATAATAAAGATTAGTACCGATAGTAGCACAATGATTTTAATTGTGTCGTAGATGAAAAACTGTACAGATGCTCCAACACGACCGGTAATATCCATGCCCATGGAGGTAAGCATATTACCTACAAGGTCATTAAGCCATTTCATACCTAGGATTTGATTTTGGAAAAAATCCCAAGCAGCAGTTAAAAAGTTCATAAAAGATACCATGCCTTTCTAAACAAGTAAATTGATTTCAAATTGAAAATTCTCGATATGACTATTATATGCTATCAATCGAAAAATGTCAATATGAAATTATAAATTATTTTTAAATATTTTATAATAGCTTTAAAACTGTAGATATATAGGCTTATTTACTATAGTTCTTTACCAAATGTTGGGGTAAAATTATATGGGGTGACTTCCCTTGCCGTCGGTAAG
>CAYJEQ010000052.1:0-18845 GCA_964369235.1 uncultured Oscillospiraceae bacterium
AGCAGAATGTCCTTTGAACTTTTACCACTTGCTACCCATTTGAATAGGCAGTTGCCTCTTACCTCGTAAGGCATTTTGTAATTTGGTTTGATCAATAATGTGTCCTCCTTTATTTTTACATAACAAAAAATCCATACATAGTCAGTTAAGGTAACACAAATACAGCAGATAAAAATATCTACTAAAATGCTTATCTTAACCTCATATGTATGGATTTAAAATCCTAGGTGGGTATTTGCTTATGTTTATGTTTTATGGGTATTTATGGTTGAGGTTTCTTTTTTTATAATTTTATTTAGAATATATGTTTGTAAATATGATAACATGGTAAAAGTAAATTGTCAAGGGGATTGTATTACAGAATATAATATAAATTTGCTATTTGCTTGGCTGCCACCAAGTGACGAGAGCAAGGCATAAATGCAAGGCATCTAAAATCGCCCCTGGGAGGTAAATCCTTAATAGTGATAAATAATCGTAACCCAGTGAAGATAATTTATATTATACGAAGTATGAGTATAATATAAATTTGCCATTTGCTCGGTTGCCACACAGTGGCGAGAGCAAGGCATCTAAAATCGCCCCTGCGAGGATAAATAATCGCAACAAAGTGAAGATTATTTATATATGATGATACCTAAAACAAAGCCAAGACCACCTATATCAACTAGTGGTCTTGGCTACAATAAAACAGGCTATCACATCTAAAGTGACAGCCTGTTATGTCTATTATTCTATCTCTACCACCCTAGTGTTTGATTTTATATCCCAGTAGAATAATTTTCTATCACTATCATAAATGATGTTTTTTCTTTTAAAAAAAGATATGATATAAAAGATTAAAACAAAACTAATTGTAATTGATTTTATTAAATTCCTTTTAAAGATTGCTTCAAAATCGGCTATTTCACCATCTAAATCCACTATTGCTAGCTTGAAAACACCATGATCTATGCTCTTTGTGGTTAGAATAGTGAAAAAGAATTGAACTACAACTAATGCTAAAAAATATAAAACTGATATTACAATATAGATTGTTACAATAAATGCCGTTTGGAGAACCACTGTCAAAAGAGAAACATTAGGATAAAATAATTTGATTAGAACAGATAATAATAAACTACCCAGTTGAAAAATAACAAAAACTCCAAATATATTTAGTTTTATAAACATAAAAGAAAATGGTACAGGAATGTTAAAGGGGAATATTATAATAGTGTAAAACATTGCGATAATTATTCCTGACATATTCCCAGCTTCCCCATAGTTTTGAAATATTGTTGATACTAACCAAAGAACTAATAATGCAATAAGATTATCACATATAAATAATGATAGTGTACATTCTATCTTCGTTGCCAATGATCTTTTCATCTTTAACCTCTCTCATACATTTTTAACCTGTTTATGAAATGATACATACTGTGTAAGTAACCAGTTATACTTTCGCCCTCTGTTTGCATGTATTGTTGGTAAATTTTAATATCAAGAAGTAAGTGCCAACCTAATTGACTGGTTAAATCAACACCTATAACGCCTTCATTATCACAAACAATATGTCTAGTTACTTTTTTTGATATTGTTAGAAGTCGTGTATAAATAACAATTGGGATATTAATATCTTGTGGAGTAATTGGTGTATTAGAAGCAATTTTAAAAGGCGAAAAAACTACCCCTGGTCCATTAAAGTACGCAACTTCTACTAATTGTTCTTCTAAATCATCATATAATGTTACTTGTGCACCGGCTCTTTGTGCTAGCATTCCACCACGTGAATGCCCTGTGATATATAAATTTAAATTATCTATATTTGCTTCAGATAACATGTCTATAACCGTTTCAGAAGCATTACCTCCTGGATCATTAGTATACGGATAAACATGGAAATTATTATGCCAATCTCCCTTGCAATCTTTCACATCATGATTATATTCTGCCCAACTGCATGTTGGATTCTTAAGTGGATCTTTAGCAACAGTACCCACACTACCCCTAAAAGCCAACACTAGGTTATCATCATTTGCAAAAATCGCATAAGTAAATCCACCATATAAAGCATCTTGGCTATCATCGGTTCTTTCAGTATAATGAGTTAGAACTTTCCACTCCTTGAGTTCTGAAACATTTGCTGTTAGCTTAGAATAGTCTATTTCATAATCTTTTTTATACTGATCAAGTTCATCATCTGTAAGTTCGCCTGGTTTAAAATATGGATCAAAACCTAAATTTATATTGAACCCCTGTTCCTCTGTTAAATCACCTAAGGTTTTTCCAACTACCTCATCTAAATCCCTAGAGTACATAATCTGGGATAACATAGCTAAATCCCTATGGCTAACATCCCATATAAGTTTTCTCTCGTCCTCACTTTCTTTTAACCACCTAAATTAAGTCCAAT
Source organism: uncultured Oscillospiraceae bacterium (assembly GCA_964369235.1). GTDB lineage: Bacteria > Bacillota > Clostridia > Oscillospirales > Ruminococcaceae > CAYJEQ01. Next base: position 2,399 of record CAYJEQ010000052.1, read on the forward strand.
TTCCACCTTGTATGCTAAATCATTTTCATTAAAACAAATAAAGTAATGCACAGATTCCGATGTAACTTCATTATTCCTCATCACAGCTCTTGTGGCAAGTGAATAAGGCTTTTTTACACCATCATAATAAATACGAGTATCACTGCTACCTAATGGATTACCGTAAATTGCAATAATTTCATCTCTATTAGCTCCTATTATTTCTGAGTCTTTAAAGGGATATTGTGTAGGATAGGTAAGTTTAAAAATAAGTGTGCTAAACAATAAAATTATTATGCTGAAAATAATAATGGATTTGAAATGTTTTTTAAAGGTATATACTATTGTCATCATTATAAATCTCCAAATATTTCTTTTTGTATCCTCATTTATAAATAGATTGGAACCTATCAATATGAGTTTAATCGTCACTGCTTTCTATTAAATTCCCAGTGATTTTACCAATAGCAAAACCTAGTTGTGTTGCTACTATATTGCCTATGATTATCAGCCAAGTATTCATTTCAAGTAAGTTAAGTAACATCATAACAGGAATCATAATAATGGTTACAATCGTCATTGTCTTATATCTTAATTTTAAATAAGTGACAAATAAGATTGTAGGTAAAAATTGATAGCATGAATAAGCCACTATAAACACAACCAAAATTGCGATAATTTCAGGAATGGAGGATATCATATAATTATAAACTAAAGCAAAAATTCCATAAGAAATGGGAAAAGTAATCGCATACAATAGAGCTATTAGAGGTTGTGTTTTATTATCTTCTAAACCCCTGTCAGTATCGGGTTCACTCTTGTTTTCTGGCATATATTTTTCAGCTTTTTCATCTCCTAAAGTAGTACCTATGCATTGATTAGAAAACTGATTTTCCCTAACTAGCATTCCTTTTAATAGATAGTACCACCAAAATATCAACATGAAAAATTTGTGATTGTTACGCTTTTCATACTGGTTTGGGGCTATATTTCCGCCTTGATTTGACATTAATATTATTTTAGGCTGGAATACCCTAGAAACAATCTTTGAGGCTAACATATACACTGGTATATAGATTACTGTTGCTACTATTGTCCAGCAAGTCATAGTAAACAATGATACAATGGCAACATCAAATCCATAGACAATTAACCCTAATATAAAATATAGAATTATGACAATAGGCATTAGCAGCACTTTTGCTATAAACGGAAAAACAAATTCGAAAGGCCATGTGACCACTTCGCTAGTATTAGAAAAAAGCAGTGGCAGAACCGATATCCCTCCAACGATAATCACAAGGCATACAAAAAGCAAATCTGCAATAATTATTGTCATTAAAAAATCTGCTGATAAAAATCTATTATTTTTCACACTTGTTATTCTCCCCTCTCTGCTATAAGAATTAAAATAATATACTAATGCATAGCTACTTCAACAAGCTTACCCTCGTCGTCAAAGGCAAGCATAACATCAGAGGTGGCAAATAGCGAGCCATAAACATCTCCAAGATCCACTTGCATAGATTTCGCACCAACAATTTCAGTGCTAGGCTCGCCCTGATCCGATGCCTCGTAGTCTAGTATATTTTCATCTGTAGCAAAATCTGAACCCACTATAGAACCATTGTCATTATAATGAATTACCAGCCCATGCTCATCTGATTTGCTTATTACCTGCCAGCCCATGCCTTCTATTTTATCTTCTGCATCCACAAAATCTGTGAATATCAACTGATTAAAAACATAGTTGCGAACCATAATCGGTGGTCTACTATTAGGAACAAAAAGAAAGTAAATTGCCATTACTACTAAGGGCAATCCTATCGCCGATAATACTACCATTAAAATATTCCTTATTATTTTTTTAGATTTATATGTATTTATCATTCTAGCTCCTCAAATATAGGTAGGTTTATGTATTTATCCCAATATTTACTAAATATATTCAATATATATTATAACACATAATGTCAAGTTTCCCCTCAAAATGTAATAAAACACTGTTTAAATGTAATAAGATGATTTAAAATACCATAATTTGGTATTCCATAATCATTATATTAACTTTTCAAGCTGTAGTCTGAGCTTTTTAAGTGTACGGTCGATAAATTTATACACACCATCTTCGGTCATTATTTCTATCATAGCAATATCTTTTACAGGCAGTTGCCTATAGCTAAATACCCCAAAATATCTCCCCACTATTGCTTGCTCCTTGCTACTCATATTGTTAAAACATTTTTTCAAAAGGTCAGTGTCAATCCTATTCTCAACAGCAGTATCTATTGGTATATTTATCTTGTCTTGAATTCTTTCATAATAGGCTATGGTATTTGTGTAATCCAAATCCACCTCACCAGCAGTAAGAATATATTCAGCTGAGATGGTATTTAGCTGATACTTCTTATATGCCTTTAAATACCTAATTAGAGCATATTTTATTGGGATGTATATATATGTTGAAAACTTGGCTTTTTTGGGATCAAATTTTTTACCTATAATTAGTTTCACAAAACAAAGATTGGCATAACTAAGTAGCTCCTCCTTATCCTCTGAGCTATTGCTATAAAACATATCCAAAATGATATTTACAATCTTATATAACATCTTTACATTGTTTTCATATAATTTATCTAGTGCCTTTATATCTCCATCAATATACTGCTGATATAACTGCTCATTAGTCATCTTACTTAAATTCCTCCTTCTTTTTTGGTCTACCTCTAGGATTGGCTTTGCGAATTATACCACACTGACTATATAACGCTTTAGGCTGTAGAGAATTCTCAAAATCATAGTTAGATATATTGGTTGAAGTTATTCCTTTATGGTAGATATCTGATATGGTTTTACAAAGTAGCTCCTTATCAGTAGCACTAATTACACCACGCTTAAAATCATGACCTACACGGTCTAAGGCTCGTCGTACACTTTGAGATTTCGGTGTATTTGATACACCCTCTCTTTTTGATAGTGACCCGATTTGATGGCAAGTGTAGTTTGGATTTTCGGGGGAAGGGTTATGGCAGTAGATAGTATGGTATCTTTTAGTTATCATGAAATACTTACCACAATGCTGACACCTTCTAAATGTATGCCCATTTATCAAAGCACGCATAAAATCAAGTTTTAGAAAAGATTGTAGATCACAGCATTCAATATGTTCATAGATCTCGAATTTTCCACTATCTTTTTCTGTTTCTCTAGGAAGATAGCTAATATTATAAAAATCTACATTCCTATATATAGTGTTATGGTTATTAATAGGATTAGCAATCCAGTAGCTGGCTTCATCTGAATTTATAAAACTAAAGTATGCCTTCCCATGATTACTATCATTTAGAGATTTTAGTTTCATCAGCTTCTCATTAATAAAAAAATGCATAGTATGGTTAAATGCTCTTATATCATGAAGGTGGATATTAAAATCTATTACCCTCTCTCTAAACATCTGAAATATTTTTTTATCATCTTTTTTTCTATTGTCATTAAAATTTGTCCACTCAGAAAAAATTCCCACAGTATCTTTAACTATCTTTTTTAATCCAAAGCTATTTATCTCCTTTACTATTTCAGTTATTTCACGATACTCTTTATTTAAAATTCCAAAGACTATAAATGGCTCCAGTATATCTAGTAATTTTTCAAACTGGTGGATAAGCCCTTGTAAATTTTCTTTATTAAAATCTTTATTACAGATGTCCAGATATTTTTTAACTAATCTAAACTGATTTTCACAGAACATATATTCTTTTTGAATGTTTAAAAAATCAGCAGATAGCTCTCCTAAATAATAAGATTTGTTATCTACCACTACTTTGTTTTTGTGTATATAAACTGAAAACATAATTATACCATCCTTTTCCCTCAGTTTGAAATTTCCTCTTTATTTGTCCTTATTGATTTATTATTTGTCGGCAATATTATAATAATATCAAAAAGATTGTAATAATACAAGTAGAGCAGTTTTAATCCTTACAAATAATACAAATTCAAATTGTATAGAAACGGTAAAATTGCTTAAAACTTATATTAAGGGAGAGTGGATATTTGAGAATAGATGTAAATCATGAGAAAAAAATTGTTAGTATTTGGCTAACAAATGCTGAGAAAAACCACCAAGCAATAGCCCACCAATTAAATGGTCTTTATAAACAATACAAAGATCAAAAATATCTGGTTGCTGTATTTAAATCTGGTAATGGTGATTTATCTAGTTATACCAGTGATCTGATATGTTATAACTGTAAGAAGTTAGCATAGTATGGATTTTACAGTTATAGTGTAGGGCAACACTCCTGATAATAACTTGTAAAAGCTTATTTATTATGCTACAATACTTATATACTTATTGTCAGGAGGTATTCACTTTGAATAATATAATAGACAAATCTGTTCTTGACAAATTGTCATATACTTCCACTCTAGGACAAAGCCTTAAACAAATTTCACTATCAAAAACTTCTATCGCTACTATCCTTGATGATATAGGAAAGTATAGATCAACTTATATAGATACCATAATTAGCCAGCATCTAATAGGTTCACGATTTAAAAGTGATGATTCAATTATAAGAAAATATGATAAAACAATTTCTTCTGGTGGTGGATTTAAACAGTGTTTTAATGATGTCTTAGGATTTAGATTACATCTGGATCAGTACCCTTTATCTTTTCCAGATTATTTTAGAGTTGTAGATTTGCGTAAAGGTAAGCTAAATGATGATGGATATAGAGCTATTCATCTATATTATCAGCGGGATAATCTAGCATACCCTATTGAGGTTCAGCTATGGTGTGGAATGGATTATAACTTTAATATCTGGTCACACAAATACACATATAAATATAAGCCAACAGGTCTTAACTTAGAACTTTACAAAATGTATGTTAATGGTATAATACAAACTGAACAGGACTTTATCTCCTGCTTAAAGAATATGGAGGCACAAAATAATGGAAGATAAAAAAATATATGTTGTTGCCAAAGTGTTTGATAGGCAAGGATCTTTGGCATATAGGTGTAAAACAATAAATGAAGCTCGTTGCCTACCTGGCACACTGGAAGCATTGCGACCAGAGGGAGTGCAGATAGTGGTATTAGATGCTCCAGATATATATGCCGAGTATGCTCCCTATCATTATATCGAAAACCTAAGAGAATTTGTATCCAAAGTAGAGAATATTAATTCATAGTATTAATATAACTTATATCCTACCACATATTATAAATAACTCTTAAAAGCAAGACTAATCATCTTGCTTTTTTTATCGCCTTATGCTACAATGTTGTTAGTATTTAAATGAAAGGATTTGATTTTGTTGATAGAGCATTTTGATATAGCAGGTTATTGTCGTATATCAGTTGATGAGGAGCAAGATCGTGACAATACATCTATAGAGAACCAAAAAGCTATTATTGAGGATTTTGTAAAAAAGCACTTCCCTAACTCTACATTAGAGTTTTATGAGGACAGAGATAAAAGTGGTTATACATTTGAACAGCGACAAGGTTATCAGCTTATGCGAAAAGAACTTATTTCTCATAAAAAAGACATTCTAATAGTTAAAGATTTCTCTCGTTTTTCTCGTCGTAACTCTCGTGGACTAGTGGAACTTGAGGATCTCCGTGATGCTGGTTGCCGAATTATCTCAATTGGTGATAATATAGATTTTCCCAATGACGATGACTGGTTAAAAATTCAGTTTCAGTTTCTTATTAATGAGATGCCTGTAACGGACACAAGCAAAAAAGTAAAATCTGTTATTAAACGGAGACAGGCAGATGCTAACTGGATTTGTGCAGCTCCTTATGGATATATTATAAATAAAAAAGGTCAGTTTGAGGTTGTGCCTGAACAAGCTGAGATTGTTCGTAAGGTATTTGAACTTTATATTGATGGTTGGGGTTATAAGAAGATAGCCAATTATCTAACTGATGAAAAAATCCCTACTCCTAGAATGGATGAGAAAACTCGCAAAGAGGCATTAGGCGAACAGTATAACCATAAAGTAAAATCTGAATGGAGTATAATTACTATACAGGGTATTTTAGATAATGATTTTTATATAGGCACACTTCGTCAGGGTAAGTATACCCGTAAAAAGATAAATGGCGCAGATGTAAAACAAGATTTGGATAACCATATTATATTCGAAAATAACCATCAAGCAATTATCGACTATCGCACCTTCCGTACCACTAAGGCACAGAGAGAACAGCGTACAAGAAGTAATTATCGTGGAGTTAAGGTTTATGATAATGTATATTCTGGTCTTTTAAGCTGTGGTGATTGTGGTGCTCCTATGTTTGCCATGAGTAGAAGTGATCTTAAAGACGCCTATCGTTGTGGTACATATCATCGCCGTGGGCTAAAAGGCTGTACAAGCCATCATATTAGAGTTGAAAAACTTGATGAGCTGTTAAAGGGATATATCCAATTAGTTATGGACAATTCTGAGCATATGCTAAATCAGCTAAATTCCGATTTAGAGAACGAGCGCGAGGATATTAGTGAAACGGAAACTTCTATGACCAACCTTACAATAGTCCTTGAGGACTTACTAGAGGAGCTAAAAGCTACCAAGCGTCAGCGTATCCGTGAGATTATGAAACATCCAGAGAGAGAGAACTCCATTGAAGAGATTTATGATGAGTTAGAAAGCGACCTTAATAGAAAAATTGAGGGTCTGAGAAATCAGATAGCTATGGCTGAAAACAAACGCAATACTATAATCAAAGTCAATCGAGTGGCAAAAACAGCTATTGATGTATTTACTGATATTTTAACAAAGCCCAAACTAGATAAAAATGATTTAGAGCTGATTATAATGGGTATTAAAGTATATGAAGATCATATAGAAATTGAGCTACAAGCCGATATTGATGAGATAATTAACAGTGGTGATTTATTAGATAGCTGTACTGAGAAGGAAGCCATTGTAAATTTTAATTTAGGCACGGAAGATAACTCAAAAACTGACAAAATCCTAGTTCAGAGTGCAAATAAGCGCCCTGATAAGGTCTTTCGTGTCAATGTAGTCAGCAAGGGTGACCCCTTAGAAATATTCACCGATAACGACGGTGGTGTAATATTTAAAAAATACTCCCCTATGGGTGAGCTAGGAGAGTTTGCCACCCAGTATGCAGATGTACTTCACAAAATAGGTGGATATTCGGTGGTGGTGTGTGATAAAGATAATGTTATTGCTGTAGCTGGCCTACCTAAAAAGGAAATTATGGACAGGCGAATTTCTCCAGCTTTAGAGGAGCTTATGAATAATCGCCGAAGCCATACCCACCTAGGGGCAAATAACCCCCGTTTACATCCTATTGAGGGGCTGGAGTTATACGCCCTAGTAGTAGCCCCTATAATGTCTAGTGGGGATATCTATGGTACCATTATTATTATGGCTGGTGAAGGTAACCCTCTAGCTGGTGATACAGAATATAAGCTAACGATGGCTGCTGCTAACTTTCTAGGTAAGCAGATGGAGGAGTAATTCCAACTTAATGTATTTATTCTGTATGTTTTATTTGAGGGACTAATCTTAAGGGATAATGCTGTGGTTAATTTCAGCTTATCCCTTATTTTGTAGATTATTAATAACTTATTTGGCAAAATACCTATTGATTAGATTTTTAGACTATGTTATAATATTAACTAAATTAAATATTTTTCCGAGCAAAACCACCTAAGGGAAACTATGGTGCTTTGCCACTGGGCTTTAAGGGAAACCTTCTAACCTTCCGTTTGAAAAGGAATACTATAGACATCTAGTAAAAGACTGGTTCTTTTGCTATGATTTTGTTGTTATGGACACTATACCTATGCCTTTGGCATGGGTATTTTTTTATTTAAAGCCTACTGAACAAGCCAAAAACACACTTATTAAGGTAATTTAATATTAATGATAAAGGGGATATACTGTGAAAAAGATTAAAACCACCGAAGCTGTTGGCCATATACTATGCCATGATTTAACTAAAATTGTAAAAGACGAAATGAAGGGCGTAGCCTTTAAAAAAGGACATATCGTTAAGGAAGAAGACATTGCTGTCCTACTGTCCATGGGTAAGGAAAACCTATTTGTTTGGGAAAATAACGAAAATATGATCCATGAAAATGACGCAGCAGCTGTTCTTGCTAATATCTGTCAAGGCACAGGTACTAGCCTTTCAGAGGTTAAGGAGGGTAAGATTGATCTTTATGCAGATTATGATGGATTACTTAGAATAAATACCGATAAACTGCTATCCCTTAATATGCAGGACGAACTAATGATTGCCACAAGGCATAATAACTACCCTGTAAAAAAAGGTGATCTTCTAGCTGGTACAAGGGTTATCCCTCTAGTAATTGAAAAATCCAAGTTAGATCGAGCTGTAGAAATTGCAGGAGAAGATAAGATAGTATCCATTATTCCTTACAATCACTATAAGGTAGGTATTGTTACTACAGGTAGCGAGGTTTACAAGGGAAGAATTAAAGATACCTTTACCCCTGTAATTATAGAGAAACTTTCTGTTTATGGTCTTGAGATAATGGGACATAAGATTGTAAGCGATGAAAAAGAGATGATTATAGAGGCTATTAATAGTCTTAGAGCTGAGGGCGCAACTATGATAGTCTGTACAGGTGGCATGAGTGTGGATCCTGATGATTTAACTCCTGCTGCTATTAAAGAAAGTGGAGCTAATATTGTAAGCTATGGTGCACCTGTTCTTCCTGGTGCAATGTTTTTACTAGGTTATTATGATGACGGAACCCCTATTATGGGTCTACCTGGCTGTGTAATGTATGCAAAGACTACAGTATTTGATTTGGTACTGCCTTCTGTTGTGGCTGGGGTAAAACTAGACAAAACCTTCCTAGCTAAACTGGGTCATGGTGGCCTATGTCTAAAGTGTTCTAGCTGTACCTACCCTCACTGTGAATTTGGTAAAGGCTGTTAGAATATAAATATAAGAATTAATTAAAATACATAACTACCATTACCACCTACCGAAAGGAAGTATATTTATATGATTAACACCTTAGAACAAGCACTTGAGATTATTAAATCCCAACCTACTAAAAATCTATCCACCCAAACTATATCCATAGATAATCTACAGGGGCGAATACTGGCTGAAGATATACTGGCGACCCTTAATCAGCCTCCTTTTAATCGTTCTCCCCTTGATGGCTACGCTGTTAACCACAGTGATATACAAAGTGCCACTAAGGAAAACCCTGCAGTTTTAAAGGTTATTGACACAGTTTACGCTGGAGGATTTTCCACTGCTACTTGGAGCAAAGGCTCAGTGGTTCGAATTATGACAGGGGCACCTATTCCAGAGGGATTTGACTGTATTATAAGACAGGAGGACACTAATTACGGTGAAACCACTGTGGAGATATACCAAAGCCTAGGAGAATATGATAATTTCTGCTTTGCTGGTGAGGACACCAAAACAGGTGATAAACTTATCCAAAAGCACACTAAATTAAACTATATTCACGCAGGTATACTTGCCTCTCAGGGGATAACCTCTGTAAAGGTATTTTCACAGCCTTCTGTGCTATTAATAACCACTGGCGACGAGCTGGAAACTTTAGAAAATCCACTATCTGGTGGCAAAATATATAACACCAACCTATACACCCTAAAGGCTAGACTGGCTAGTCTTATGATGGATACTACAGCACTGTCCTTTGGTGATGATTATCAGCTTATGGCTGATTACATCAAGGAAAACCACCATAGATACCACTGTATAATTACTACAGGTGGGGTTTCTGTAGGGGTAAAGGATATTATCCACAATGTTATTGAGGAGCTGTCAGGGCAGATACTTTTCTACAAAGTAAAGCTAAAGCCAGGCACCCCAGCTCTATTTTGGAAATATGAAAACACCCCTATACTAAGCCTATCGGGAAATCCTTTTGCTGCCTTTGCTACTTTTGAGCTACTAGGGCGAACACTGCTTTCCTGTGTTTCTAAGGATAGTAGTATTATGCCTCAATGGAGTGTGGCTAAGGTTCGGGGTACTTTCTTAAAGAAAACCTCCACTAGAAGATTTTTGCGAGCCTGTTGTAAGGATGGTGTTGTATCCCTTGATATAGATAATCACTCCTCTGGCTCTTTCTCCTCTACTTCTTATTGTAACTGCTTAATTGATATTTTGGAAAATGTGGAGCTACAGGACAATGACACCGTTAAAATAGTAAAATTCTAACTAAAGGATGAGTAAGTTTTGAGGCTTTTCACTGGGAGTGAGTGAAATTTTCCTAATGCCAGTTTACTGGCAATGGAGAAAATCGCCTAAAACATTGCAGACTAAGAGAAAGGCATGGTCATATATATGAATGAGAAATTTACCCACTTTGACAATAGTGGTAATGCTATAATGGTTGATGTTTCCTCTAAGGAGGAAACAAGCCGAACTGCCATAGCAACAGGGCAGATTGTAGTTAATAAGGAAATTCTAGCAGAGCTTACAGCAGGAAGCAATAAAAAAGGCGATGTGCTAGGAGTAGCTAGAGTAGCTGGTATAATGGGGGTTAAGCAAACCTCCAACCTTATCCCTATGTGCCACCCTCTACTAATAAGCAAATGCAGTATAGATTTTGAGATAGATGAAGAAAACTTTATTATTACAGCTAGCTGTACCGTTAAAATCACTGGTAAAACAGGGGTGGAGATGGAAGCCCTAACAGGGGTTACCACAGCACTGCTAACAGTATATGATATGTGTAAGGCTGTGGATAAAGGAATGATTATACAGAACATCTGTCTTAAGGAAAAATTAGGTGGTAAAAGTGGACATTATAAAAGAGAAGAATAAGCCCTATGTTTTTGCAATAAGTGGGGTAAAAAACTCTGGCAAAACCACCTATATAACAAAGCTTATCCCCCTACTTAAAGCTAAGGGCTACACCGTGGCAACTATTAAACACGATGGCCATGACTTTACAGCAGATGTGGCTAACACCGACACCTATAAACACCGTAGCAGTGGTGCTGATGGGGTGGCAATATTCTCTAAGAATAAATATATGATAATAAATCAAAAGCCCCTAGAAAACCCTACTATGTTAATAGAGCATTTTAAGGATTATGATATAGTAATCCTAGAAGGCTTTAAACAGTCCCACTACCCAAAAATCGAGTTAGTCCGTAAGGGAAACAGCAGTGAGAGTATATGTAATAAAGATACTATTATAGCTGTAGCTACGGATATAGAGGATTTTTCCTATGAGGGGAATATTATTAATATCAATAGCCTTAACTCAGCAATAGAACTAATAGAAAAAGACCTGTTGGAGGTGAGAAGATGACCGACGGTTTTAACCGAAAGATAGATTATGTAAGGATTTCCCTAACCGACCGATGTAATTTTAAATGTAGCTACTGTATGCCCCAGGGCATGGAGGGTATGACTGTAAATGAGCTTAGTTATAGTGAGGTAGTAAGCCTGTGTAAAGCACTGGCACCCTTAGGTGTAACCAAGGTTAAACTAACAGGTGGGGAGCCTTTACTACATAAAGATATAATTAATATTATCCGAGATATTAAGGCAATAGATGGAATAACACAGGTAACTTTAACTACCAATGGCCTACTGCTAGACAGATACCTACCACAGTTAAATGAAGCTGGAATTGACAGTATTAATATAAGTATGGACGCAGTAAACAGGGAGCTGTTTCACTCTATTACACAGGTTGATGGGGCAGATAAGATAATAGATACCATTAAGAAAACCCAAACCCTTAATATGAATAATATTAAAATCAACTGTGTTTTAATAAAGGATTGTAACGAAGCCGAATATGTTAAACTGGCGAAATTCTCAGTGGACTATAATATATCGGTAAAGTTTATTGAGATGATGCCTATAGGCTATGGAAAAACCTTTGATGGCTTTACCCTAGAGGATCTAAAAGAGTCATTGGAAAAAGAATATGGCAAACTAATCCCTTTACAGGAGCGCTTTGGCAACGGCCCAGCAGTTTACTATAAAATAGCAGGTGGACTGGGACAGTTAGGATTTATTGGGGCACTGAGCCATAAATTCTGTCAGGACTGTAACCGAATTAGAATTACCTCCAGTGGAGATCTTAAAACCTGTTTACAGTATAGCAGTGGGGTAAGTTTAAGGGAGCATTTAAACAGCCCTAAACTAAAAGATATTATCGAAGAAGCTGTCCGTTCTAAACAGGAAAGCCATAAATTTAAAGAATTAGAGATTAATAATGAAGAGATTATGTTAATGTCTTCTATTGGTGGATAATGAGATAAATTCACTCTATATAAATAATATAATAAATTCTGAAACATAGAAAGGCATGGATATAAATATGGGAAAAGTAATTGCAGTGTGCACCAGCGAGAAGAAGGGCACCCAGAAACAGAATGTATTAAAGGCAGAATTTGTAGTAGACCACGGTATTAAAAACGATGCCCACGCAGGTAATTGGCACCGTCAGGTAAGCCTACTATCCTATGATAAAATCAAAGCATTTAACGCTAAAGGCGCCGATGTATTTGACGGGGCTTTCGGTGAGAATTTAGTGGTGGAAGGTATTGACTTTAAGGAGCTTCCTATTGGAACTCGTTTTCTATGTGGCAGTGTTATCCTAGAGCTATCCCAGATTGGCAAGGAATGTCACACTAAATGTCAGATATACCACAAGATGGGCGAATGTATTATGCCTACAGAGGGTGTATTTGCCACAGTGGTAATCGGTGGCGAAATATCAGTAGGGGACGAAATGGTGGTACTACAAAACTAAGCTATATAAGTTTTTTTGAAAGGAATACTGATACAATGAATGTATATATAATCACCCTAAGTGATAAGGGCTATGCTGGTGAGCGAGAAGATATCTCTGGAAGTGTTATAAGAGATATAGTAACTACAGCCGGCTACACTGTAGTAGGCAGAACACTACTACCAGATGATCGTCAGATGATTTCCAGTAAACTGGCTGAAATCTGCGATAATAAAGAGGCTGATTTAATCCTTACTACAGGTGGTACTGGCTTTTCTGTAAGAGATATTACCCCTGAGGCTACCTTAGATGTAATAGAGCGACAAGCCCCTGGTATCTGTGAAGCTATGAGGTACTCTAGCCTTGCTATAACCAAGCGTGCTATGTTATCCCGAGCTGTAGCTGGTATTAGAAAAGAAACTTTAATTGTAAATCTTCCTGGTAGCCCTAAAGCTGTTAAGGAAAATCTAGAATTTGTACTAGACGACCTACACCATGGTTTGGAAATTCTGAAAGGCAGTGCAAGTGAATGTGCAAGAAGCTAGTATTTTTACTGGTAACTGTAGTGGTTTTTCTAACTGGTTGTAGTAATAATAAGGAAGAAACCATCTTAGTAGGGGCAGCTGCCAGCCTTACTAATGTTCTTGATGAAATAGCAACTCTTTACAGCAGTGATCCCAGTAAACCACAGGTGGTTTTTACCTATGGAGGCTCGGGGGTTATTAGCCAGCAAATAGTAAATGGCGCCGATATTGATCTATTCCTATCTGCTGATATATCCCAGATGGATATATTATTACAGGAAAACATTATAACAGCCCAAAGCACCACCAATCTACTGGAAAATCAGCTAGTGCTTATTACATATAAAGACAGTGGTATAACTGGGGTGGACTTTGATAATCTCCTTAGCAAAGGTCAGTTCACCCTTGCTATTGGAGATCCTAGCAGTGTTCCTGTAGGCAGATACGCTCTACAGGTTCTAGGTGAGGAGCTCCTAACAGCTAATATTAACATTGCCACCGATGTAAGACAGGTGCTTACTTGGGTAGAACAAGGGGAGATGGATTTAGGTATAGTTTATTATACTGACGCCCTATCTAGCGATAATATAGAGATTTTAAGCTATGTTAATGATGATATTAGTATTGTGTATCCTCTAGGGTTAATATCACAAGATAATCCCTTAGCTGAGGATTTCTACAACTATCTAAGCTCAGAAGAAGCCATGGAAATATTTATTAAACATGGCTTTACCCAGTGGCAGTAATACTGCTATCTATAAAATACTACAAACTTCCCCTAAAGGAGGGTGCTAAGTTTTGAGGCTTTTCACTGGGAGGGAGTGAAATTTTACTAATGCCAGTTTACTGGCAATGGAAAATCGCCTAAAACATTGCAAGCTAGGAGAAAGGAATGGTCATATATATGCAGTCACCACTTATGCTATCTTTAAGCATTGCTACGGTATCTACAGTTTTTGTGGTGGTCTTTGGCATTGCTGCTGCCTACTTTGGTCTAAATAATAGAAAATACTTTGGTATATTAGATGGTATTCTAACTCTGCCTATGGTGCTACCTCCTACAGTGGTAGGTTTTTTCCTACTTAATCTACTAGGTAGAGAAGGCTTTATTGGGGAGTTTCTTGGGTTATTTGATATATCATTAATATTTACCCAAACAGGGGCTACTATTGCAGCAATTATCGTTTCCCTACCTATTATGTACAAAACCACCTTAGCAGCATTTCAGCAGGTTGACAGGGAGATAATCGCCTCTGCTAGGACTTTGGGATTAAGGGAAAGGGTAATCTTCTTTAGGCTACTGCTCCCCCTTAGTAAAAAAGGTATTATCTCTGCTGCTATACTGTCCTTTGCTAGGGCATTAGGTGAGTTTGGGGCTACTATTATGGTAGCTGGAAATATCCCTGGCAAAACCCAAACCATGTCCATAAAAATTTACTCCTCCATACAGGCTGGAAACTACCAAGAAGCCTACTCCCTTGTAGGAATAATGATGGGTGTTTCTATACTATTTATGGTAATAGTAAGCTTTTTAACTAAGGATAAAGAGGGGGATAATCAGTGGAGTTAATGGCTAATATAAAAAAGAACACTGCAAGTTTTACCGTTAATGTAAATCTTACAGCCACTAATGGTATCACAGGAATACTGGGTATGTCTGGCAGTGGCAAAAGCCTTTTCTTTAAATGTCTAGCAGGTATTGAAACCCCCGACGAAGGGGAGATTATCCTAGATGGCAAGGTGCTATTTTCCAGCAAAGATAAGATTAACCTACCTAGCAGACAGCGTCAAATTGCCTATCTATTTCAAAACTGTGGTTTATTTCCTAACATGACTGTAGAGGACAATATTAAAATCTGCTCTAAAGAGGGTGATATTACCCCTATAGTAAAGCTATGCCGTGCCGAAAACCTACTTAAAAGCTATCCTAATAAGCTTTCTGGTGGAGAAAAACAGCGTGTGGCTATTGCTAGAATACTGGTAAGCGCTCCTAAGGTAATTTTACTTGATGAGCCTTTTTCAGCTATGGATACCCCTTTAAAAGAGGATATACAAGGTGATATGTTAAAGGTGCTATCTAGCTTTAATGGGATAGTTTTTTTAGTGTCCCACAGTGCTAGTGAACTATATAGATTTGCTGAAGATGTGGCAGTAATACATCAGGGAGAAATCCTAGAACAAGGTAATAAAAACCTAGTTTATAACAGCCCCAAATACCCTATATCAGCTAAATTACTGGGATATGATAACTGTGTTAAGCTAGATGAACATATAAAAAATCTCCTAAGTATAAATACTACTAAAGAGTATCTGTATTTTAAAGGTAAAAACATCAACCTTATACACAGTGATAACTCACCTATAAAGGTGGTGGATCAGTTACAGGAGATGGAAGGCTATCTAATCTACCTACAACTATCAGAGAATACCACCATTAAGGTAAAATCATTAAACCCTTTCTCAGTGGGAGATAGGGTATCCATAGGGTTTAATAAGCCACCTTTGCTACTGTAAGGGTAAAGGTTTAAGGCTTTTCAACCAAAGTGAGTGAAATTTTGCAAATGCCAGTTTACTGGCAATGCAAAATCGCCTAAAACATTGCAAACATAGAGAAATGAATTGTCATATAGGTGATAAATCAGGCATAAATAAGATAAAGCAAAAGAGGGTATAGACTTGTAATAAGGCTATACCCTCTTTTTTGTATGTTAATTGTATTTTTAGTTGATAGTAGTTATAGTCTCATGTGATGTGTTAAAAGGCATTTATGGGGGTTGGGAGGCTGCCACCATCGTCAATATACCATTGACGACGATTTGAACAAGTTCAAATCTGGGCGTCTATAGATGCCTCCAAAAACAACACCCTGTACGATGTACAGGGTGTTGTTTTTGGAGGCGCCACCCAGATTTGAACTGGGGAATAAAGGTTTTGCAGACCTCTGCCTTACCACTTGGCTATGGCGCCGTATTTAGTTGTTAGTGAATTATGCTTAGTCGCCTTACCACATTGCGAGCTTGCTCGCATTAGCTATGGGCAACCTATTTGATTGTTAGTGAATTGTGCTTAGTTGTCGTTTTTTGTAAATAAATAACCTCATAGCAAAAGCTGCCTCTCAGCAGCTATTTTTGGAGCGGGTTACGAGGCTCGAACTCGCTACCTCCACCTTGGCAAGGTGGC
>CAYJEQ010000053.1:0-4725 GCA_964369235.1 uncultured Oscillospiraceae bacterium
GGCTTCCGCCTTTTTTGAACCACGGGCATAGCCCGTGGTTTTCTTTTTACAATTAATTAGGGCGTATTCCTTTGCTATTAGCAAGGAATACGCCCTAATTTTCATATAGACTATATTAAATCATGGAAAGTTTATCTTGGTTTAATCTGTTTAACAACATCCATTATAGTTCCATCTCTGGACTCGATAATACCTACAATTTTATCTGTAAACTGAACTTTCTTAGGGGCTCCAGCAATGCTGTATGCCATATCTCTTAATTCTTCGATAGTTTTAATTTCCAGACCTTTTCCTGATAAGCACTGAACTAGATCCTGTCTTCTAGGATTAATTGCAATACCGTATTCTGTCACTACAACATCTACTGTATCTCCTGGTGTAGTAACTGTGGTAACCTCTGAGCAGATAGTCGGAATTCTACTTTGCAGTAGTGGTGTTAAAACGATGGTACACTTTGCACCTGCTGCTGTATCAGGATGTCCACCCTGAGCCCCAGTTACAATCCCATCAGAGCCAACTACAACATTACAGTTAAAATCTACATCAACCTCTAAAGAAGCTAATATAACAAAGTCCAGCCTATTTACAAAGGCACCTTTATTAAATGGATTTGCATATTCACTGGCAGTCATTTCAATATGATTTATATTTCTCTTAATAGACTCAACAGCACCTAAATCAAAGTCCTGTACATCTACTAATTTACCAATCAGCCCTTCTTCTAGCATTTCACAAAGAGGTGCTGTTATCCCTCCTGAAGCCCATGCCATTTTAATCCCTTGTTTTCTCATTTCCTCTGCTAGAAATTTAGTGGAAGCTATAGAAGCACCACCTACACCAGTTTGATAGGAAAAACCTTCCTTAAAATACGGAGTGTTAATTACTACCTGTGTACAGTAATCTGCCATCTTAAGCTTTCTCATATCTGTTGTTGGCTTTGCTGCTCCTGTAGCGATTTTATCAGGATTACCAATGGCATCAACTACACAAACATAATCAACATCAGTCATAGATATACTAGCAGGAACATTAGGGAAGGCAACTAAGGTATCGGTTATTACTACAACCTTATCAGCATATCTTGCATCAGAAGCTGCATAACCTAAAACTCCACAGTCGCTTTTTCCTCCATTAGCTTGACAGTTGCCGTATTCATCAGAGGTAGGAGCACCTATAAATGCTATGTCAATATGTTCTTCACCAGTTTCGATACTTCTTACTCTACCACCATGAGAACACATAGTTGCCAAACCTTTAAGTTTACCACTGGAAATAGCATCGCCGATTTTACCTCTTACTCCAGAGGCTCTAATAGAGGTGATAGTTTCATTTTCAATTAGATGGACAATAGGATCATTGGCTTTACCTAAGCTGGTAGCACAAAGTCTAATATCCTTAACACCTAGCTTTTCAATAGCTAACATAACCATATTAACTATAAAATCCCCTTCTCTAAAATGATGGTGGAAGGAAATTGTCATGCCATCTTTTACGCCGACTTTCTCTAATGCCTCTTCAATAGAGTTTAGCATTTTGCTTTTACTTGGATCATTTAGCGCCTTAGTAATAGGTGAGGCTTTCTTATATTCATAGCCATCAAATGCATTTTGTCCTTTATAGCCTTCTTTATTTGTTAATTTTAAGATATCCTCTGGAATATCTCTCCCAACTTTATTAACCATAATTATAAATCCCCCCTATATACACCAGAAGCCTTTGCAAGCTCTATAGTGCGCTTTGCACCATCATAAAAAGCAATATCAATCATCTTGCCATCAACGGTAAATACACCTATTCCCTGTGCTTTTTTATCATCAATCTCTCTAACTACCTTCTCAGCAAATAGGATTTCTTTTTCTGTTGGTGTAAATACCTTGTGGGCAATATTAACCTGCCTTGGGTTTACAATACTCTTACCATCAAATCCCATGGTTTTAATTAGCTTTACTTCCTCTTCAAAGCCCTGTAAGTTTGCAACATCTGTATACACTGTATCAAAACACTGGATTCCAGCAGCTCTTGCATGGATTATCATTAGCTGTCTTGCACCATTAAGCTCCACCCCTGTGCCAGAAATAGTAGTCTGTAAGTCCTTAGTGTAATCACCACCAGACAGTGCTACTCCTAGTAGTCTATCAGAGGCATTACATATTTCCCCTAGATTAACTACGCCTTTTGCGCTTTCTATGGCAGCCATAATAAGTGTTGAGCCTACATCTACACCAAACTCTTCCTCAGCCGCTTTTACAGCTTCTTCTACAATGTAGATATCTTCTTTTTTCTCTACCTTAGGGATTCTAATGGAATCAGCCCCACCTGCTACACAAGCACGAACATCTTCCCTCCAGTGGCTAGTGTCTATGGCGTTAATTCTAACCATTTTTTCACAGCCCTTATAATCTATCTCTTTTAAAGCGTGATATAGAGAAAATCTTGCTGCATCTTTCTGGTTTTCTGAAACAGCATCCTCTAAATCTAAAATAATTGTATCCGGTGCGTAGATATATGGATCCTTAATTAAGCTTGGTTTTTGGCAGTTTAGAAACATCATACTGCGTCTTAATCTTTTTTTATTTGGGTGTATCATACTATTTCTTCCCCCCACTTAATTGATTGATCATTGCCATTACCTCTAAATACTGCACACTCTACTCTAGCTTTAATAGTGCAGTCAAGGGCACCTTTATCAACAATCTTAATATTTACATCTTTTACTTCTAATCGTGTTAAAACATCTAATACTGTGCTTTTAATAGCATCGCCATACTGATTAATTACACTGCTTTCAAGATCTAGTGTAATACCACCTTCATTAGGCTCTACCAATACATAAACATCACTGGATTCAAGAGTTCCAGCACTGGCTGATCTGTTAATAATCATATACTTAAAACCTTCCTTCTATCTTTATAATACAATTATAATATCTACTATTATATTTCACAAATTCAAGTTTTGTATAGCTGGTATCAGCTTTTTTAATTTAGCTATGATATACCTATTTTTTTGTCGAAAAGCACCTTTATAATGGGTAATTTACACTTTAAATAGATGTATTTTTTGTGTAAACCTTACATATTCATATCTTTATCAAATAAATGAGCTGTGGCATAGCATTAACAAACTGTAATATCAAGTGCAAATTGAATAAAAAATCAGTGCATCATATGACACACCGATTTTTGTTAATTTTAGCTATATGAAATGTAAGTAAATACTATAACGCCACAGCCCCTTTTGATAGTATTAAGCTTAGAATAAAAACTTATACCCTATACCTCTTACAGTCAAAATATGTTTAGGTGACTTGGTGTCTATTTCGATTTTAGACCGAAGCTTATTTATATATACCATTATGGTATTATCATCAACAATATTAGAAACTCCCCACACTTTTTCAAAAATCATCTCTTTGGTAAAGACTTTATGAGGATTTTGTAAGAATAGGAGCATTAACTGGCTTTCTTTGTTAGAAAGGAGTATCTCCTTATTATGATGGTAAAATCTATAGGTGCTAATATCAAATTTAAAATCACCTAGCTGTATAATATTCTCATTTTTACTTTGGGATAACTGGTATCTCCTTAACATAGCATTAACCTTTGCCCCGACAATCAAAGGGCTAAAAGGTTTGGTTATGTAATCATCAGCACCAATATTTAATCCGTATAAAATATCAAAGTCATCATCATTTCCACTGACAATTATTACAGGGGTGTCCATATTGCGACTGCGAATGGCTTTTAATATTTCAAAGCCATCTAAATCACCTAAAGATATATCTAGCAATATTACATGGTAAAAATTATTTCTGATTAGTTCTAATGCTTCTTTTCCACTATTGCAAATCTCTGAATAAATACCATTAGAATCCATTACCTTTTGCAGTAGTTTGCATATGGTAACATCATCATCTATAATTAAAACTTTTTTCTCCATAATTCACCTCTTTTTTGCAGAAACCTTGAATATCTACTAAATATATTATAATATATTATATATTAAGTGTCTAGTAATAATGCAAGAAGTTAGTTTGAAGCAGAATTTCCAGTAGATGAATTTATTCATGTTGGAGTTTTGTGATTTTTGGTGGATAAGCTAACCGAAATTTTGCCACTGTATAATCCCTGTGGCAAAATACCACAAAATATCAAGAAAGGAATGAAGATTTTATGAATAAAAGAAGATACCTATTTATTTTTTCTTTTTTTGTGATTTTAAGTATTTGCTTGTTAACCTTTTTAGGAGCTGTAATTTGGTCTGATTATAAAGAAGATATTGTAGATGAGCAGAAAAAACAATTGCAATTAATATCTGATTCCAGTTCAAATGGCATAAAGGAAATGATAAAATCCCAGATAAATGGACTTAATTTTTTACTGAATAATATTATTATTTTATCTGAGTATAAGGAATATAACGAAAACACAGCAGAAACAATATTACACTATAAAGAAAACCATACCGACTATGTAGAAGCTGTATTTATAGAGAATAATACTGGCAATACAATCTATGGCAGTATTAACCTAGGGGAATTTACAGAATTTAATAGTTATATTTATACTGAGGGAACGGTGATAACCGAATATGTAAGCCAAGATAACACTGCTTACTTAAAGTTATCTAAAGATTTAGATAGTGACTATAATTTAATTATTCTTATTAATATTAGCAATTACTATACCAATGTAATAAAGGATATTAAGGTAGGAGATGAGGGGT
>CAYJEQ010000053.1:4735-18683 GCA_964369235.1 uncultured Oscillospiraceae bacterium
AGGGGTATGTTGTAGTTAAAAATTCCCAAGGGATAATTTTGATGCATCCAGTGTCTATGCAAATCGGATACCATTTAATAGATGGAAGAGCAGAAAATTATAGTGATGTGGATTTATCCAGTCTAGA
Source organism: uncultured Oscillospiraceae bacterium (assembly GCA_964369235.1). Classification (GTDB taxonomy): domain Bacteria; phylum Bacillota; class Clostridia; order Oscillospirales; family Ruminococcaceae; genus CAYJEQ01. Next base: position 4,863 of record CAYJEQ010000053.1, read on the forward strand.
ACAGTTATTTATAAATCAGATTAAACACCAAGAAGGAGTATATGAATATTATTCCTACTGGTGGCTTGAAGATGAACTCCATTCAATACCTAAATTATCAGCACATACTCAAAATCATATAGGTGATGATTTTATAATTATTTCAGCAGTAATTGATTATCAAGAAATAATAAATCCAATAAATGAAAGCTTACAAAAAATAACATTAATATTTATATTAATATTATTAATTCTATTGTTTTTCACTGTTTATACTGTAAAACTATTGATTTTATCAAGAAAGGATAAAAAAGAAATACTTTATCTTAAGGAGTTAAATACTGTTTTAGAGGAAACAAGAAGGATAGAGGAGAGCATATCTCATAATCAGCGATTACAGGTTATTGGCACAATGACAAGTGGAGTAGCCCATGAAGTCAATAATATGTTGACCCCTATAATGGGCTATACTGAACTGCTAAAAAATATGTTTGAGAATAGTGATGAACAGATGGGGTTTCTAGATGAAATTACAAACTCCTGTAACAAGACCAAAGGTATTATAAAGCAAATCTCAACTTTAGGTAAAAAGGAAGCTGATATAAATTATCAATATATATCCCTAGACCATATAATTAAATCATCACTAAAATTAATAAAATCCTCCTGTCCTAAAGAAGTTGAGTTTAATTTTCACAATAGTGTACCCGATTTGGAAAGTATGGGGGTTTTAGGCAATGAAACTCAGATAAATCAGGTTATACTAAATCTTTTTGTAAATGCTACCCATGCTATAAAAGATGTAGACAGTAGAAATATTAATCTAAAAATTAATAACATATCAAAGGAAGCTTTTGAGAATTTACATAACATAAGCGTTAGCCCAGTTTGGCAGGATTATATAGAAATATCCCTTAGTGATAATGGAATTGGCATAAATGATACAATAATTAAAAATATATTCGATCCATTTTTTACAACGAAATCAGCAGGAACTGGAACAGGGCTAGGATTATTTTTAAGCAGACAGATATTACTAGCGCACAATGGCTACATATTTGCCAAAAGCCAAAAAAATATAGGTAGTGAATTTTTAATCTATCTGCCTATAATAAATTATTCCAAAGACCAAATGGACATAACTAGTAATAATATTTTGATATTATCAAAGGATAGCATTGATAGTAGGAAATTTGAAAAAAACAATATTAATCTTTATACAGCAAAGGATATCTTTGAAGCTAAAGAGATATTAAGGGAACAGGAAATAAGATATATAGTAGTAGATGAAAATAGCCTTAATGATATCTACCCTAATATGGCGATAAATTTTCTAAGTAGTATTGTGTATGAGTATCCTAATGGATTAAAGCTAATAATATCTAGTGAAATTAACAAAGACATTGTATTTGCAAAAAAACAAGGTTGGATAAATGGTGTTTACAAAAACTTTGATGATGTTTTGTCGCTATTGCACAACTAATAGTAATCTTTGTTAAAATATTAATAAAATACCCTCCTAATCTTAATAAACATTAAGATAAATATTGGGTTTAATTAAGAAAGTGAATATATAATTAATCACGAGGGGATTTCTTAATTAAAAACTTTGGAGGATTAAAAATGAACGAGATATCACTGGCAATATTAGGATTTATTACAACAATACTAATCATTGTAATATTGCTTAAAAATTTAACAGTACCATCTTTAGCTTTTATTGGTGTGTCAGCTTTAGCAGCTGTGGCTTTAATAGCAACAGGTACATATTCAATTGCTGAGGTAGGCGAATTTATCGAAAATGGTGTTCTAGGTACATCAGAAACAGCAGCACTATTTTTATTTTCAGTATTGTTTTTTGGTGTAATGACCGATGCGGGGATGTTTGATAAGATAATTTCCAAACTACTTGCTAAGGTAGGAAGTAATGTTATTGGTGTTGCATTAATCAGCTGCTTAATCGCTATGATTGGTCACCTAGATGGTGGTGGAGCATCAACTTTCCTAATTACAATTCCTGCAATGTTACCTATTTACAAAAAGCTACATATGCGATCAACTACACTGCTTTTAATCGTAGTAACAGCTATGGGTGTTATGAACTTGCTACCTTGGGGCGGCCCTACAATGAGAGTTGCTTCGGTGCTTGGTATAGATGCTAACGAGTTATGGATAGAGCTAATACCAATGCAGATTGTTGGTGTAATAATTGCTTTTGCAACAGCTTTTATCTGGGGTATGATCGAGAAAAATCGTGGAGCAGGACTAGATGGTAAATTAGCAAAAGAATTTGGTAATGCTGTTGAAGATGGCAAAGACTTAACTGTTACTCTAGCAGATAATGAATTAGCTAGACCTAAGCTATTAGCATTTAACATCTGTTTAACTCTTGCAGTAATTGTAAGCTTAGTAACATTACCACTACCATCATACTTAGTATTTATGATTGGTTGTACTATTGCTTTAAATGTAAACTACAAAGGCGCAAAATTACAAAGCAAAATTATTAAATCCCACTCTGGCCCAGCTCTTACAATGGCATCAACACTTTTTGCTGCTGGTGTATTCTTAGGCATGATGAGTGAAACAGGTATTATGGATAATATGGCAACTATAATCGCCAATAATATGCCTGAGGCAGTAGGACCATATCTACCATTAATCATAGGTGTTTTATCGGTTCCACTAGCTCTAGGTTTTAGCACAGACTCCTTCTTCTATGGGCTATTCCCTGTATTAATAAGCGTAGGAAATGCCTTTGGAGTTGATCCAGTACAAACAGGTATTGTTATGGTAGTTGCAAAAAACCTAGGTACATTTATAAGTCCTGTTGTTCCAGCTACATTCCTAGGAATAGGTCTTGCAGATATCGAGATTAAAGATCACCTTAAAACTTGTTTCTTCTGGATTTGGGGAGCTAGTATTATCTGTATAATAAGTGGTGTTATTCTAGGTGTAATAACACTTTAGTCTAACTATAAGTATCAAAAAATTATAACTGCTATTTTAGTTAAAGAAATTCTTATATTAATGACAACAGCTTTCTAATCAAAATACTATAAATATAGATATTAAATATGCTATAAACAAGTTTTTAAATAGCTGTGTCATTAAGATATTTATCCCTATTTTATATAGCTAAAAATTAACAAAAAACGGTGTGTCACAGGACGCACCGTTTTTTTTCAATTTCCACTTACTATTTACAGTTTGTTAGTGCTATGCCACAGTTTCTTTTACATTACAAGGCAACTTTATTTTTGGGATTTATATTTACCATATGTAATTCTTTTAATATTTTTATCTTGTTTTTCTCCTACCCATCTAAAATTTCAATTACAAACTTTGCACCTAACTTAAACCCTTTAGTATAATATTCAAGTATTGATGCTCAGTCCATTGCTGACTAAACATTTCGTAATTTAATTAATAAACTTTTCTTCTGATCATTTAAAGTTTCCATCAGCTTTTCTTCACACACTATTACAACTTTTATTGCTTATTAATACACTTCATTGTTTGCCAATAATTTTCCATTGGTACTAATGTGTCCGAAAAATAATTCTTCAATCGCCTTCATTTTGACCATCCCTCTATTATCTTTATTATGGTCTATTATCTTGTAACTGGTTTTGAGAGTCCATGATAATAAAGCATATATTTACACACATCATCATAAACCTTTGTAATCTCTTCCCTGCGTCTATCTGTATTAGAGATTTCTTTAGTTTGGTAAAAAAGCGTAGCATTATGATATAACACCGCTAGGGGGCTTCGCTTATTATTATAATCTCCTAAATCTACTCCATTTAAAATACGATCCTCATAATGTAAAACACATTTTTCCAGATGTGCATATCCTTTTTCTTCTTCGCCACATAATAAATCCCAAACACCCCAGAAATAATGGTCAGCTTTCCATGGGTCATTTTCATTTAGGCAATTTATTTGCCACATAGGTCTATTATTATATGGATTAATAGGGCCAGTTTCCACTGCTTTTAAGTAATCTATGCGTTCTTTAGCAAAATAGCACTCTAAGGAGCTTATCTTTTGCCACTGGGGAAGTAAACCATCTGCTAAATACTCTAATATATCATCAAACTTTTCATTTATTTCCTTTATCACATCACTGTCTATTGCAGTTAAACCATATTGGATAACACTCCAGTTTTTCATTACTTTTTCCCAAGTTTCCCCTAGTGCTATATAGGCAGGCGCAGACAAACTACCTGATGGTAATGCATAAATTGGACAGATATAACAGTTTAGTGACTCATAGCCACCACCTCTAAAATACCCTTGAAACTGAATACTCCATACCAGTCCATTTTGCTCTTTTATAAAGGTATTCCCACCTGATTTTTTAAAACCATAAGCCTTAGCAAGTGGTGCTATTTTTTCTTTCATGTTTTCTTTTAAATGCAGTTTAAGCTGGGTACTGCATTCTTTAAACTGCTCTGTAGTTCTTGCCTTTTTATAGGTAAACTCTATTGGAGGTTTTTGCAAAGGTGGCGTTCCTAAAAAATCTCTCCAGTTAAACTGAATTGCTTTTGTAGGGTGGGATTTTAAATATTCCTCCCACTTACTTCTCTCTGTAATAGTTTTTTTATGAAAATCCTCTACAAGTCCTCTCCGTCTTTCTAAAGCTACTTCCTCTGCTTTAATTTTATAATAATTAGAAATATCCTTATATGGTCGCCCAGCTTGATAGAAAAAATACGCTACACTTTCCTGTACATCTACCATTCTAGCATACCCTTCTAGTCCATTTACAGGCATCATTTTAAGTTGCATATGTGGATTAATATTTTTTTCTAAATGCTCTTTGTTATCATTCCACCAAATTCCCCAGTCTTTTGGCTCCACTTCTCCCTTTAATACTTCTAAAAATTTCTCTTTCATTTTATCTTTAAAACTCATATTACAACCACCTATTCTATTTACTATAACTTTATAATAATATAAATTTGCTATTTCTGCGGTTGTTGCCAAAAGCAATGAGCAGAAAGCATCTAAAATCGCCCCTTGGAGGATAAATAACCGCAGTGCAACGGAGATTATTTATATATAACTTTTATATTATACTATATTTTAAGATAATAAATCTATAAACATTTCCTTTTTACCTAGTATATTTTGCAAATTTACTTATGATGTAATTGTGATAATTTACCCCACACTTGTATTTTGTCATATTTTCTGATATAATAAGCACAGATAAACACAAGGATTTTCTACATTTAATTATTGTTTGTTATTTAATATAACTATTAAAGGAATCATATGAAAAATAAAACTTTTTTACAAAGTATCAAGTGTGCCATTGTAGGCTTTCAAAAAGCATATGTAACCGAAAAAAATTTTTTCTACTACACTGGTATTGCCCTATTCTTTTTTGTTTTAAATGTAATACTGGGCAGTAACCTTACAGAATATGCACTGTTTTCCATTACGGTTTCCAGTGTATTTGGTGCAGAGTTTTGCAATACTGCTATTGAGCATATCTGCAATTTTATACATGAAGATTATAACGATAAAATTAAAATAACAAAAGACATATCTGCCGGCGCTGTCCTTGCCTTTGGCTTAGGATTTTTTGCTGTTCAGGGAATTGTCTTAATACCTAAACTACTATGATAAATATATACATAACTATTATGCCAATTATATTTGGTGGGGTTGCTAATATGATTTTTACTAAAACTGATTTTTATAAAAATCACAGCCACCCAATTGATAACAATATAAAACTACAAGATAATCAGCCTATTTTTGGTAGTAACAAAACCTGGATAGGTTTTATTTCTATGGTGTTTTTCACTACTATTATTCAGCTATTGTGGGGACTTCACTGTGACTACACAGGTATCAATACATTAAATGATTTTTATAATGTATATAGCAATACTCCCACCTATAATGTAACACTTGGTGCTTTACTGGGACTTACCTATATGATTTTTGAACTGCCTAATAGTTTTATAAAAAGGCGACTTAAGATTAAGCCTGGGAAAACCCACCCCTCTACCATAGGAAGTATTTTCTTTGTAGTGGATCAGTTTGATTCTGTTATTGGCATTGGAGTTTTACTCTATCTACTGTCAGACATATCACTAGTAAAAACTATACTATATATCCTAACAGGAGGGTTAACCCATCTACTGGTAAACCTAATCCTATACAGGCTAAAAATTAGAAAAAATCTATAAATTACAAATTAGAGATAATCAAAACTAATCTTTAATACTATATTTACACCAATAATGGTGGAAAAGATAGAAAAGGAAAGTTTTGCTCATGGCTAATTACAAATATTAAAGGAATGAATATTTTTATGATAATCGGCGAATATAATAAATCGGTTATACTTACATATATTGGAGTTATATCCTCTATAGTAGGCATCTACCTAGGATTAAATAATAACATGGACGGAGCTTTTCTCTGTCTAATTTTTTGTGGCGTCTGTGACTTATTTGATGGTGTAATAGCTAGAAGATGTAATCGCAGTGATAGAGCTAAAGCCTTTGGTGTACAGCTGGATTCCCTTGCAGATGTAATGCTTTTTCTAGCTTTCCCCTCGGTGCTTGGCTTTTGTCTACTGGGGAATATGGGTGTTTTCACCATACCCTATGTAATTGCAGGTATTATCAGATTAGCATGGTTTAATATAACTACCGCTTATACACCTGTTACCCATTTTCAGGGGCTACCTGTAACCTATAGTGCACTGATACTATCTGTATATTACTTTATATCTCAGCTTATTACATCTGTAGATATAACCCTTGGCTTTATACTGCTGTATATTATAATGGCAGTTGCATTTATCATTAATGTAAAAATCCCTAAGCCTCGTGGCAAGGCATACTTATTCTTTTCTCTACTTGCAGTAGTTACTGCTGTAGGCATAATAGTGGTATAGTCTATGGGGATTTACTACAACCTGTCTGATAAAACTTTCGGCACTGAGGATACACCCTCCCAGAAAAAACTTAACTTTATGTACTATACGCCACTGGGACGAATACTGTTAAAGGCAGTTTTCGCCTCCCATTGGTTTGCTTTTTTATCTGGGCTATACTACAGCAGTCCCCTATCTAAAAAATCATTAGAAAAATTTATTAACCAGTATAGTGTTGATCTCACCCACTGTGATAAAGATGATTTTGCTAGTTTTAATGATTTTTTTACCCGTAAGGAAAGCCGAAAATTAACCCTTAATGAGGATTATCTCATCTCTCCAGCTGATAGTTTTATGTCTGTATACACCATCAAGGATAACCTACAGCTAGATATTAAAAATAGACAGTATAGCATATCCCAACTGCTAAAAAACAGCAAATACATAGATAGATTTAGAGATGGTATCTGCATAGTATATCGTCTTACCCTAAGTGATTATCATCGTTATATATTTACCAGTAGTGGCAACATAGTGGAAAACACCTATATTAAAGGCAAGCTACATACAGTGCGACCTATGGAAGGTAGCTGTCATAATTATTTTGAAAACTCACGAAACATTAATATACTAGAAACTACTAATCAAGGTTTAGTAGCACATATAGAGGTTGGCGCCATGCAGGTGGGCAAGATAGTAAACCACAAAACTAAGGGAGAATACAGCCTTTTAGAAGAAAAAGGTTATTTTCAGTTTGGTGGCTCTACTATAATACAACTATTTGAAAAAGATACTATTACTATCCATGATGAGATTACCCATCATAGTAATAATGATACCCCAGTAAAGATTAAACAAGGAGAAAGAATAGGATATGTTAAAACGACTAAATATATACTTTAACGAAATGTACCCTCTAATACCACGATTAGCCCTTGGATATGTTATTTTTGGTGAAATATACTTTATATTACTGCTTAATAGCAATATAAGCAGTTTTACTTTAGGAATACAGGAAATTATTGGTGGTTTTACGATTTTTGCCTTTTTATTATGGCTTAGAATTGCTGATGATTTTAAAGATTATGAGCTGGACTGTAGGCTATTCTCCCACCGTCCTCTCCCCTCTGGCAGAGTATATAAAAAAGATTTATTATATTTTATAGTTACACTTAATATAGTTGTAGTTATCCTTAATGGTCTATTTATGCCTAATTTTTTGTTTTTTGTATTTCTTTATACCTATGGGTTTTTTATGGCAATGTGGTTTTTCAAAAAACATAAAATACAAAACAGCCTACCTTTAGCACTGATTACCCATAATCCAGTCCAGTTAATCCTTAATTTATACATAATATCCTTTACAGTAATAAAATATAGCCTTGATGCTTTTAGTATCTATAATTTCCTACTGCTATTTACCCTTTATTTCCCTGCACTAATCTGGGAGATTTCACGAAAGGTACGAGCACCAGAACAGGAAACAGAATATGTTACCTACTCTAAATTATTTGGCTACAAAAAACCAGTTAATTTCATCTTTATTCTAACATGGGTGGACATTGCAACTAATATTCTACTGGTAATTAAGCTAAATGTAATTTCAGTAGTGTTACTACTTATAAATATACTGTGGATTAGCTATAAATTTATACAGTTTAAAAAAGACCCTATGTGCTTTAAACTTGTGGACAAAGTAGAGAAATATACCTATATTCAGGAAAGTATAATGCTATTAACTATCCCATTATACCTAATGCTACAATAGGCAATATTAAAAGAGGTGATACTATCAAAAGCGAAAATTTAATTATACTAAAAAATAGTGGTTTTAATGTGCCAGAGTTTGTGGTATTATCTCCACCCTATGATTTTGATTTACCTACTTTTACTCAGGGAAGTTATGCAGTACGCAGTAGCTATTCCCTAGAGGACGGTAGTGACTATTCCTATGCTGGACAGTTTGACAGCCTATTAAATGTGCCACATAATGAGCTTAAATCTGCAATAGATAAAGTGTCCAAAGGCGCTACTAAGGCTCTAGAGTATCAAAAGGCCAATAATATCAGTAGTGGTGTAGTTACTGAAGGCAGAATGGATATAATCATACAAAAAATGATAAACTCCGATTATTCTGGTGTGCTATTTACAGCTAACCCTCAAGGAATACTAAATGAAATGGTATTAGTAGTAGGTAAAGGCACTGGTAATCTAGTAGTTGAGGATAAAACTGATGTAACTAGCTACTACCATAATAAGGACGATGAAAGTTATTATTTAGAGCAAAGTGGTAATTCTCCTAAAATTCCCCCTGAGATGGTGGAGGAGATTTTTGCTGTAGGCAGAAAGATAGAACAGCTTTTTGGGGATTATGTGGATATAGAATTTACTATAGAAAATGATATTCTTTATATACTACAAGGGAGAAAGATTACCACACTAAAAAATGATACCAAAACAATACTGGATTCTAGCAATATATCTGAGAGCTATCCAGGGATTACCCTACCTACTTCCCAGTGTTTTGCTATATCTGTGTATCATCACGCCTTTTCCAGTGTTGTGTCCTTACTTTCAGGTAGTGAGGAGCTATCCAAAACCTTTGATATAGTCCTATCTAATATGGTATCTCCTGCTAATGGGAGAATGTACTATCGTATAAGCAATTGGTACCACCTACTTAAAATACTACCATTTTCTAATAAAATAATACCAATATGGCAAGAGATGCTGGGAGTATACCAAAAAGATGTTGAGACTACCAGCTACCCTATACCAAATCTATTTACTAAAAGTAAAATAGCCCTTAGATTTATGGGTTACATGATAACCACCCCTAAAAAAATGTCACAGCTGAGTGTGTACTTTGATAGTGTATACAAAGAAAGCAAAAATAAAATCGCTAATTGTAGTGATAGCAGTGATTTATTACTGCTTTATCATGAGCTTATTGATAATATAGGTAGTAGATGGGGAATAACTTTAATTAATGATATGTATGCCTTTATCTATACTGCACTAGCAAAAAAGAAATACTCAGAGCAGTTAAATAATATCTCCCAATTAGAAAGTCTTAAACCTATTAAAGCACTGGATAATCTATATGAAACATCCATAAATCATGGTGTAAGTTCCGAGGAGTATCTACAAGGCAAAAAAGACTATCTTGCTCTTTACGGGGATAGATGGTTAGAGGAGTTAAAGCTAGAAAGCCCTACCCTAAACACCAACCCTGAGCTATTAGAGCAGTACCTTATGGACTACACTCCTACTACAATAGAAGTATCTAGTAAGAGTGTTAATTCACTATTTTTAAACTGTGCTAAAAAAGGCATATACAATCGTGAACTATCTCGTATGAATAGGACACGATTATATGGGCTGGCTAGGGAAATCATTATTAAAATCGGTAAAAATCTACACAACCAACAGAAAATCTCCTGTCCAGCCGATGTATTTTGGCTTCATATTGATGAAATAAAAAGGGCTATAGCTGGTGACTATGATGTTAAGACTTTAATTACCAGTAGAAAAATATCCTATAAAGAATATGAAAACCTCCCTGCATATACAAGGCTTGTATACCTAGGAGAGCCTTTTAATAAACAGCTAACTACTGTCGAAAAAAGCCAAACCACTGCTAATACTTCACAGCTTACAGGTACAGCTAGTTCTAAAGGAATGGTAACTGGAGAAGTTCTAGTGGTAAAAAACCCTAATGACTGTTTAGATACTACAGATAAAATCCTAGTTACCGAAATAACCGATCCTGGCTGGGTATTTCTAATTAGAAAAGCTAAGGGAATAATTGCCCAGAGAGGGTCAATTCTATCCCATACAGCAATTATAACAAGAGAGCTAGGAAAACCCTCAGTAGTAGGTGTAAAAAATGCCACTACCATACTAAAAACTGGTGATATAGTCAGGCTAGATGGCACTAAGGGCACCATCACTATTATCTAAAACACAAATAATATCTACAGAGAGGAGGGACTATAATCACGAAATTAGTATATATAAATAAAGATAAGGATCTAATTGATAAATTTATAAAGCTCCCTAGCCTTCTGTATAATAAAGATGAAATCACCCAAAGCCCCACTGCAGAAAAACAGATATTACTGGGAGAACATATACTATCCCACTACTTTACAGCTGAGGGGTTACTGGTACTTGGTGATGCTAATCAGCCTGTAGCAAGATGTATCATTACAATATATCATGGTGATAGTAAAGCCTATATTGGTTTTTTTGAGTCAATTGATCAGTTAGATGCTGCCTCATTACTATTTAAAGAGGCAGAAAGCTTCTGTAAATCTAAAGGTATAAATACTATTATAGGCCCTGTTGATAGCTCCTTTTGGATTGGTTACCGACTTAAGATTAATCGTTTTGATACGCCTTATACCAGCGAGCCTTATAACAAAGATTACTATTATAATTTGTTTAAAAATAGTGGCTATAGTGTACACTGTGAGTATCTATCTAACGACTATAACATAATAGATAAAAGTCACCAAAACCCCAAATACCAAAAACGACTTAGGGATATGATAAACAAGGGATATACCATTAAGCCAATTAATAAGATTGACTTTGATCAGGTTTTATTGGATATCTATCCCCTTATTACTAAGCTATACAGTGATTTCCCTGAATTTAAGATGATATCCCAGTCAGAGTTTGTGGCTATGTTTACCCAGTTAAAAATTATACTTAATTATAATATAATTAAAGCCTCATACTATGATAATAAACTGGTAGGGTTCTTTATTTCACTACCTGATTATGGCAACGCTGTATATGGTAAACTAAATATTAAAAAATTAGCAAAAATTCTTACTGTAAAAGCCAAAGCTAAAAAATACATACTGCTATATCTAGCAGTAGACAGTAATCATAAAGGCCTTGGGGCAGCTTTAACCCAGTCTGTTAAGGATTATCTACAAAAGCATCAAGTTAAATCAATAGGCGCTTTAATTATAAAAAACAAGGTATCTGCGGGATATTTTTCTGAACTTATGGGGGAAAAATATGAGTATGTACTGCTTAAAAGAGAGTTTTAATAGGTTATTACCTAAAAATCTTAACTATTAAATAATATGGAGTATTCCCTCGCCAACTGTGAGAGAATACTCCATATTATCGTTTTATATAATTTATATATTTTGTTGTATTTATTGCTGTTTTGTGGTATAATTTAATGTATATTATACAAATAATGTCAATTTCCCTCCTGAGTTAGAAAGGTGTATTCTCCATGAATTATTTTAAAAAAATAGCTATTCTTATCTTTGGCAATGTACTGGTAACCTTTGGTATAGCTTTATCAGTAGCTGCAAATCTAGGGGCTGATCCCCTTACTGTATTATATCAAGGTAGTGCGATTACCTTCGGCCTAGATATAGGTATAGTTTCTTTTATAATAAATGGTATCTTCCTTTTATTAAGTGCTTTAGCAGATAGAAAATTAATCAAATTCGGAACTGTTATCTCTATGATTTCTCTTTCAGTTTTTCTTGACTTTTTTATACCACTTTTATCAAATTATAATATTGACCAAAATCTTATATCCTCCTATATTGGTTTATTAGCTGGTATAATCATAATAGGTATCGGAAGCTCCATCTGTATCTCTGCAAACATAGGCCCTAATGTAATTGATGTTTTTTTACAGGTGGTTATTGCTAAAACTAAGTTAAGTGTTAAATACAGCAAAATTTCTCTAGATATCTTTAATATAATTCTTGGCGTATCCCTAGGAGGGCTTTTTGGCATAGGTACAATTATTAATGCTATGACCCTTGGATTTATATATGAAAAAAGCCTGAATTTTATTAAAAAGCATTTTCCGTCTCTAGATAGATAATATTAGGATTATCTACCATCTATAATATCTAATAGATTACTACAATTAAGGGTCTTATCCTACTATGTTAAGTGGGATAAGACCTTTTAATACTGAGAAAACCCAAGATTTCTACACTACTAAATCTCCATTTTCTTTTAGATAGTCTGCAATTTTTATCAGTTCTTCTTTGCTCATAGGCTCTATTACAATATGACCTTTATCAAAAGGCTGTGTATATTCTTTTATATATTCAACAAAAGAATTGTAATTATAATATCCTTCAAGAAGTCTTTGTTCCGAATAGATAGCAAAACACACCCAAGCATCATTAATCTCTGTGTTTAACTTTACTGTCACAAGGCTACTAGTGCCATCTATAGGAAATACACTTCTACAGTTTTCTGTAAGAGAATAAACCCCAATATTTATATCTCTATTTTTTTCATGCATTACAGTTGGCTTTGCGTAATAAACATCTAAAAGCTGTATTTCATGTAGTCTTTTTTCAAATTCATCAAGGCTTGTTGCCTTAGAAAAAGACTCCCTTTCCTCATCAGAAAAAGTATATGGAAACATTGCCGTAGTGATTATCCAGTTATTGTCATTATACTGGGTAGATGCCTTTTGATTAAGTACAGCCAGAGAAAAAGCTATCATACTTTCTTTTTGGGCAAAAAAACTATTTACTGTGAAGGTTTCATCTTCATTATATAGCTCTACATTTCCAAAGCTATCTATAATCTCTTTTGACAAATCAAAGAAATCATTTATTTCTGTTTTTGTTGTAGGGATATTATATAATAAACTAATCTGATTATCTTCATTAAATTTCCCTAAATCTAAAAAAATACCTCTGCCAATTGATTTAGGATTATAAAGGATACAGGTATTGTCTTTTGTTTCTCCCAGTTGTAAAACATAGGCATCATTATAATATCCAATTTCAAATCCTAGTTTTTTTATAATATCACTGATATTAACTTTTTTAGCTTTTTTAAAAAAACTATTTTTCCCTTTAATGGTTATCTTAAATGGCATATTAATTTTCTCCCTTTACTTTCACAGATTTTAAAAAATCCTCAAA
>CAYJEQ010000054.1:0-1497 GCA_964369235.1 uncultured Oscillospiraceae bacterium
CTTGCAACACTAGAGCCTAAATCTAGCGCGTCTGCCAATTCCGCCACATCCGCAACTGCCTTATTATCATACCATTGTTTTTTATAAAAGTCAATACTTTTTCGCAAAAAACTTTAATTAATTTTAAAAAACCTTTATTTATCTTGTGTTTTCTTAAAATTAAAGTAGGTTTAGCTTTGTTTATGGATAAGATCCCATGATTTAGCTAGGATGTGGTAGATACCACCATCGGTTTGTTGTTGATAGAGGTGATAACTGTCTAAATCCTTATAGATTTCCTCTATAGGTAGGCGATAGTTTAACATGTCATTAGGTTCATTTGGGTCATAGTCATAATCTCCACTGTCTAAATAACCTCTGAGTCTGTTACTAAACACTCTTTCTATAAGGGCAATTTTTTTCTCAGTGGATAGTATTTGGAAAAATCCAGACAACTCGGCGCCGATACAGTTATTAAAATAGTTTACCTGAAAATCTACAGCAATAACACTATTAAAGATTATATTAGCCGATAGCTTTTCCCCATTGCCATCATAATCATAATATTTTATATTAAATTCCACCTGTGTTTCTTTGTTTTTGGGAATTACCTTACAATCTATTAAGGAGCCATCAAAGGTTTTTAGCAGTAGTTTGGCTTTGGGGTTATTTGTAAGATTTTCTGTAGATTCAGGGAGGATTTCTTTTTGAGCTTTAATTAAATCATATTCTGGAGGAAGCTGTTTTTCCAGTAAACACTCTAAATTCCACAGCACCTGCTTCTCAGCCTCTGTGGAGGTGATTATTCCACTTGGATTACTACTGTTATTTCTTAGTAGATTAGCTAAAACCACAGCCTCTAAGGAGGTAAGTTTAATATCCATATAGATGTCCTTTCTCAGTGTTAGGTGGGGGTGACTACTCACCATCTACAACTGACATACAGATGTCATTTATTAGACTACTCATATCATCAAGCTCTAACATAGAGTCGGTATACAGACTTAAATAAAGGCTATCTTCTCCTAGTATGTCTATGCCAGCAGTAGCTATAGTGCCACTATTAGAGGAAAGGTTATTAGTCTGTGCAGAATAGCTATAGTCATCACTGTCTACTTCGTAGCCTAGAGCTGATTGGTCAAATGCCTCATATACCCCATGAAGCTCAGCACCTTTTACTTCTTTGGAAGCTCGTAGGGTAAATTCCTTAGCATCAAGGGTAAAGTCAATCTGGGCTATGGTGTCATTAATAATTGTATAGGTTAGTAGGGTAGCATATTGTGGAGGGGAAAGGTTTATGCCTATCTGAGAAAAATCCTCATAGCTATCCACCTGTTTTAAAGGGTTTACCACAGTTACTATTTGGCTGCTATTATCAGAGGTGGAACTGCTAGGATTAACACTGCTAGTGGCAGAACTACTGCCGGTGGCAGAACTGCTAGGCTCAGAACTACTGCCGATGGCAGAACTACTGCCGATGGCAGAACTACTGCCGATGGCAGAACTACTGCCGATGGC
>CAYJEQ010000054.1:1597-18615 GCA_964369235.1 uncultured Oscillospiraceae bacterium
AGAACTACTGCCATTGTCATCACTACTACAGGAAGTTAGGGTTAATAGGCATAGTGCTGTAATAAGGGAGGTTTTAATTATATTCATCTTAAATACTCCTAATTTATTATATTTTAATTTGTGGTGGTTTTCTTAATATAAAATTACCCTACCTTAACACTGGTGAAGGTAGGGTAATTAGAGTAATTTGGATATAAATGCTTACCCTATATCTAAAAATTCTTTTAATTTTTGACTTTGGGGATTGTTTAGGATAATGGGAGTACCATGTTCCACTATTACCCCTTTATCCATAAAGATTACGTAATCAGCAAAGTCCTTTAGAAACTGTATTTCATGGGTAACAAATATAAACTCTATACCTGTGTTTTTAAGCTCCTGTACTGACTTTAGCACCTCTCTTGTTAAGATTGGGTCAAGGGCTGCTGTAGGCTCATCTAAAAATATTAGCTGGGGATCGGTGGCAAGGGCTCTAGCAATGGAGCCACGCTGTGCCTGACCTCCTGAAACCTGTGAGGGCTTTTTGTCCCCTTGATCCTCTATGCGAAGTTTTTTTAGTACAGTTTGGATTTTTTCCTCAGCTGTACTGTGGTCTATATGCTTAATCTTCTCTAGGATTAAGGCTATATTTTCTCTAATGGTTAGATGGGGGAAGAGATTGTGTTTTTGGAAAACATAACCTATCTGACTTTGGAAATTTTTTCTGTCTATCATGGGGGATAGATCATTAATCAAAATACTACCACTGTGGGTATCTTCAATACCAGCTAACAGTCTAAGCAGTGTGGATTTACCACAGCCACTTTCCCCGATTATACCTATGGTGGATACTCCGTTAATCTCTAGGGAGATATTGTCTAAAACTTTTAAATCCCCATAGTATTTCTCTATATTCTCGATTTTAAAATTCATTAGCTCACCTTTTTCCCTATATATTGTGCCAATAGTGACAGTGGTATGGTAATTGCTATATACATTAACCACATTACATAGTAGCCTTCTACCACTGCCCAGTTTTTATTGGATATTACCGTTATTACATAGGAAATCTCGGTAATGGAAACAATTTTAAGCAGTGCTGACCCCTTTATTATACTGGAAAGGTTGTTTATAAGGGAGGGAATAAGGGGTTTAATCATTTGGGGGAGAATTACATAGGCGTATCTTTGGTAAAGGTTAAACCCATATAATTTCATAATAGTATACTGATCCTCATCTACCACAGCCACTGCTGTTTGGTAGGCATTAGCTAGATAGGGGCTCATATATAGTGTCAGTGCTAACACCCCTAAAAATAGCTTGCTTTGGATATTTAGCGCTATGCCAAAAACATAAACCGATAGAAAGACCATTAGCAGTAGTGGAGTTCCCATAACAAGCTCGTTAAATACTCTGGAAAATGCCCTTACTATAGGAACAGGTGACTGAAGCATAAGAAAAAGTATAAACCCTATGATCATGCTACAAATCAGTGTTACCAAGCTAATTGCTAGGGTGGATAGAAAACCCTCCACCAGTAGGGTGGAGTCTGCAAATATTAACCCATATTGAGGATTGTCGGTGGTGTTTAACAGGGCATAGGAGATGACATATACAAAAAATAATACAGCAATAAGATACTGAATATTCCTACTTACATTACTTTGGTTTTTATTATTCATAGTTTTAGCAGTACCTTCCTTTAACCGAGGTGATTAGTTCTCACTAGATGGTGGATAGATTATAAAGTCCAGTCCTAGTTCTGGATTGGATAGGAACTCACCAATCTGCTGATCGTATTTATCCCCAGCCTGAGTGTATAAACCTTCCTCTGTGTACATCCAGTCAATAAACTCATTAGATAGATCTATAAGCTCCTGATTGCCGTTTTTCACAGCAAAGGAGGAGGAGAAGTAATCACTAATATTACTGTAAACAATGGTGGTTTCGGGGTGGGCAGCATGGTCGCCATATACAGTGCCTGCACCCATGTGAACATGGCTCATACCCTGTGTTACCTCTACTAGTGCTGCTGCAATGTCCGTAGCTTCTACTACATCTAAGCCTTTTTCTCTAGGTAGGGAAACAGCTACTGTGCCTGATAATCCGATAAACTTCATTCCCTCTACACTGTAGAAATCCTCCTCGGACATAGTATCATCAATATTATTAGCCAGTGCAAATTCTTTATTTACCAGTGCCAGTACAGGGGCGTATCGGTAAGGCTTGCTAAAATCAGCTTTAAGCTCTCTTTCTACTGTGGCAGACATATCGCTAATGGCAATATCAATCTCCCCAGTATCCAGTGCAGGGATAATCATAGAGAAGTCGGTATTTACTATTTCTATCTCTCTGCCAATATACTCACCAAAGGCGTAAGCAATATCCACCTCAAAGCCTGTAGGCTCTCCATTATCATCTAGGTACATAAATGGGTAGAACTTTAAGTCAATACCCACCTTTAGTACATCATCGGTACTTTGGGTAGTATCAGATGGGGTTTCCTCTGATGAAGGTGTGTTAACTGCTGTGTTAGAACAGGCTGTAAACATTACTGTAGCCATTAATAGGGCTAAAATCTTACTTAGTTTCATAATTATAGTATCCTTTCCTTTGTGTATTCTAATAGCTGTTATTACCTATAGGTAATTGACTATCCTATTATTCTACACCATTATTTGGTATTTTGTAAAGATATAATACCCATTAGGTATAGTTAATACTACATAAGGTATAATATAATCTTAAATATAAGGGTAATTCTATAATATATTACAGGTGATTGTTATAATATTATTTAAGTTCACAGTGTCTATTATATTAATAACCATCATAATCCCTTGTTTATACCAATAGCTACCCAGCTATATAAAATCTTTTAGGCTATATATAGTATTACCCATATATCCTGTGGTAGTTTCGCTGTGTAGCATGGATTTTAAAACTGCCTCCTGGGTGGCATCAGCCACTGCCTTAAAGGCGCTTTCTAGCTTTTCCTCCCTTAACACCTTAAACTCTAGTAGTTGGCTGGAGCTTTCATGGGGGATTTTCTCTGCTGTGGTAAAGCCTAGCACCAATTCGCCACTGCCATGACCTATGTAGGAGCCCAGCCTTGCAAACCCCACAGCAGAGCGCTTTATTATTCTTTTAAGCTGGCGATGGGTTACAGGCATATCGGTGGCAACTATTACGATAATTGAGCCTTGGTCAGGTACTGGAGTGTTGTTTATTTTATGGGCGATTTCTGCCCCTATATTATTACCATCAATAACTAAATCCTCCATACGACCGTGGTTGGATAGCACCATTACCCCAAGGGTATAGCTGTTCCCATCAATATTAATTATACGGGAGGAGGAGCCGATACCACCCTTAAGCCCGTGGCATTTCATACCTCTGCCTGCACCTACAGCACCCTCAGCAAAATCCTCATCGGCACTATCTATAGCAGATAAAAGTTCCTTTTCCCCTACAACACGATGGGTGATTTTATTTAGCTGGCTGTCGTTACATTCGCAGACTATGGGATTGTAGGTTTTAAGCTCTAAACCTTCCTGTTGGCACTGGTCTATAGTATAGCTAACCAGCCCATCTGCTACCAGCCCTACATTTAAGGTGTTAGTAAGGGCGATTACGCTTTCCAGTACCCCTAACTCCTCCACCTGCATAAGTCCAATAGTTTTGCCAAAACCATTAATCACATAGCTGGCTGCAACTAATTTATCACTGTAGACATTGCCCTCATGGGGCAGTACCACCGTTACTCCTGTTTTGTGATCATTATTATCAATGGTGGTGTGACCTACACGAACACCTTTAACATCGGTGATTTTATTTAGTTTACCTGTAGGGAAATCCCCTATTGTAAGATTTTCTATATTATTTATAATCATAATCTTTTAACCTCCAGATACTTAATATGACAATTATATAATATTATGTCTGTAGTGGCAATAGCTAACAAAGACTGGGACTACTACTTATTATCTTTGGATTAGTGACGATAGGTGTATAGTAATACTTTAATATACATAATAATTAATTATATAAGGGGTGCCCTATGAAAAGCAGAATAACTAGAGAAGTTCTCTCAGTTGTAGCAAATAACCCACAAAACTTCCCCTATGACCTATCCATAGGAATTATAGTAAAAAACGAAGCAGACTATCTACTAAGATGTGTTAAATCCCTTGAAAAAATAAGAAAAGAGCTGTCCTGTCAGCTTATTATAACCGATACAGGCTCCACTGATGGCACTATAGAAATTGCCAAGGAGTACGCAGATGTATTTTTGCAGTTTGATTGGTGTGATGACTTTTCTGCTGCAAGAAATACAGGGGTAAAGGTGGCAGAGGGTAGATGGTTTGGATTTATTGACGCCGATGAGTATTTTGGTGATGATTGTGAGGATTTGATAAAATTCTTTAAATCCCCTGACCATAATAAATATAGCTATCTGAAAATCCCCCGTTATGATTATAGTCATACATCTATGATGGATTTTGATATAATTACCTTAGATAGATTTCATAATTTTTCCAGTGGAAAGAGATATTTCCAAGGAAAAATACATGAGCAGATACCTCTTGTAGATAATAATCACTACTTTGCCGAAACTGTTCTGCACCATACTGGATATATAGGGTTTTCACAATATGAGAAAATTTGTAGAAATGAGCCTGTACTTTATAGCCAGATTAAGTCTAATCCTAAAGATATCCGTAGCTATATTCAGCTAGCTATGGGAAAAACACAGCTAGCTGAGAAAATAGAGGTTTGTCAGCAGTGTTTAAAAGATGTAGGTAGCTTAATAGAGGTAAAGGATAGCTATTATTTAATACTGGCAGCAATGTTAAGTAAGTTTTACTATAGGAGAGAGGAATATTCTAAGCTCTTTAACCTTGCTACTGATTATGTAGCCATAGATAGTGAGATAAATCTGCCTAAAATGGAGATGGTATATTTTTTAGCACTGGCTATGATTACCACAGGGAACTTTGATGAGGCTATTAAATATATAAAACTCTATGATAAGTGTTATAAGTATCTACAGAAAAATCCCGACACTGATAATAATATTGCTGTTGAGTACATAAGTAATAGTGATAAAAGTCACATAATAATGGTAATGGAATTAGCTAGATGTTATGAGATTAATAATCAGCCAGAATTATCCTATGAAACACTAATGTCAGTAAAAGCCCTAGACTATATAGAGGCTGGCAAACCAGTGTTAATTACCCAGTATATTAATGTGTTGATTTCTTTAGATAGATTTAAGGAAATAGGGGAGATTTACCGTAGATTTGCTCTAGATAGCAACCTGAGAAAATATATAATTCAGGTGCTGGAAACGGCTCTTAATCCCCAAAGATACACCTCTACAACTAGAGGGCTAGCACAGGAGCTTACCAGTAATATAAATGATGGCTACCTAGCTTTAGTGGCGATGAGGGATAATGGCTTTAAGGAGGTAACTCCAGAGCTTATTAAGTTAGTAACAGAGGATACTATTAGCTGTGAAAGCGAAGCTTTTGCCCATCTACTATACTACAGCTTACAGGAAAAACAAGATGTGTTTAGCCTTATAGCTAATACTACAGTGGACACCTTAGTGGGATATATTACAAGGATGTATAGTAGCTATGGTGATTACCCTAGGGTTATTCTGTCCTATATAGAGGCTGTTAACCTAGAGGAAATTACCCAGTATAAAGAACTGGTGTTTATTAAAAATCTTTGTTATTATCATCTAATAAACCTAAATAATATAAATATTAGCATGAAGCCTAATCTGGAGCAGGTTAGATATATAGCAGCTATCTTTGGGAAGGTTACTATGAAACTAGCCCAAAGGGTTTATAATATGGATTATATTATGGATAATATGGACTTTATAAGTGGTGTGGATAGCTGTGGGATTTATATGGCTATGGCTGAGGAGTATTTAGGTAGTGATGATGTAAACTACATTAAGATGTTAAAGAAAGCCCTAGAACAGCAGGAGAAGATTTATCTTGCAGTGGATATACTAACCAAGCCTATTAAGGAGCAGTTAGAAAGCAGAAAACCACAGTTAGATGAGTTTGCAGCCTTGGCTATACAGATTAAGGCGCAGATAAGAAATCTAATAGCAGCAGGGGATAAAATAAATGCTAAACTGGTACTAGACCAGTACAGCAAACTAAATCCAAATGATAGAGATATCATAGATTTAAAAGAAAGTTTAATATAAAAATCATAGCAAAAAAGTATCTGTTCAGTTTAGTGACAGGTGCTTTTTTGTTTATGTATAGGGTAATTTATTGTAAATATAGAGGATAATATAAACTAAAGTAAGGTATTTACAAAAAAGTGAAAAATACTCTTTATTTACCAGTTAGTTTATAGTAAAATAAAAGAAGGACATACAAATAAATTTAATAAGAGGTGGAACATGAACTATTTAGACCTTTATTCACTATGGCTTAACTCAGTAGATGATCCTAACCTACTAGATGAGCTTAAAGCAATGGACAAAAAAGAAGATGAGATTAAAGACAGATTTTACAAAACCCTTGCATTTGGCACAGGGGGACTTCGTGGCATATTAGGTGCTGGAACTAATCGTATGAATATATACACAGTGGCACAGGCTACTCAAGGTTTTGCAGATTATCTAAATGATAATTTCACAAACCCTGCAGTGGCAATTGCCAATGACAGCCGTAATATGTCCAGTGATTTTGCTATTTGTACAGCAATAGTTTTTGCAGCTAATGGTATTAAGGTAAATATCTTTAGGGATATTGCCCCAACGCCTCTACTATCATATGCAGTGAGAAAGCTAAACTGCCAAGGTGGTGTGGTGGTAACAGCCAGCCATAATCCAGCTATATACAATGGCTACAAAGCATATAATGATAAAGGTTGCCAGATTACAGCGGATATAGCAGATCAGGTTATAAAGAATATCGGAAAAACTGATATTTTCACAGGGGTTAAAACCATTAAAATGGAAGATGCTATAGAAAAAGGCCTGGTAAACTATATTGGCGAGGAGCTAATAGAGGAGTACAAAGCTGATTTAGTAAAGGCTCAGTATCGTCCAGAGATTACAGCAGATAGCCCACTGGAGGTGGTATATACCCCACTAAACGGTGCTGGTTATAAAATCTGCCCAGCCCTACTAGATACCATAGGTATTAAAAACCTACATATAGTGGAAGAACAGTCACAGCCTGATGGTAACTTCCCAACCTGCCCATATCCTAACCCAGAGATGAAAGAAGCTCTACAACTAGGCATAGAAAAGCTAAAGGCAACTAATGCCCATATACTACTAGCTACCGACCCTGACGCAGACCGTGTAGGGGTAGCAGTAAAACAGGGTGAGGATATTCAGATACTTACAGGTGATGAGGTAGGTTTACTACTACTTAACTATGTTATGGTATCTGCTAAGGAGCTAGGACTGGCGGAAAAACCACTGGTTGCTATTAAATCTATAGTATCCTCTAAAATGGCAGATGTTATTACTAAGGCTCATGGTGGCAGAATAAAATCCGTTTTAACAGGGTTTAAAAACATCGGTGAGTATATGGATATACTGGAAGCTGAGGGCAAGGAGCAGTTTATCTTTGCTTATGAGGAAAGCTGTGGTTATCTAAGTCACCCACTAATTAGGGATAAAGACGCACCTAATGCCATAGCACTATTTACCGAGATGGCAGCATGGTATCTATCCATGGGCAAAACTGTGGTAGATGGCTTAAATGAGCTATATGAAGAACATGGTTACTATATATCCAGATCCCTAAGCTATGGTTTTGAGGGCTTTAGTGGTGAGGAAGTTATGAAGGGTATTATGGCAGAGCTAAGAGAAGGCAAACTGCCACAAAGCAGTAAGGTTAAGATTAATCTAACTAAGGATTATCTAACAGGAAAGGTAGTGGGTAATGACTATACCACAGCTACCCAACCACTGCCAAAAACCGACATGGTGGAGTTTATACTAGAGGGTGGCAATTCCTTTATGGTGCGCCCATCTGGTACCGAGCCTAAGATGAAGGTTTACTACTTTACCAAACATAAGGATAAAGCAGTAGCGAATAAGCAGTTTAAAGACATATCTAAATTTGTAGGGGACTACATTAAGTCAAAACAGAAATAATAAAATCAAAAAACCAACCTTTTCGCTGAATAGGTTGGTTTTGTTTTATATTAATGGGTTAGGGTGTGGTAGGATATTAATTTAGACTTATGCTACAGCATTATTATAGTGGTGACGGATAATGGTGTCTACTAGCTCTGCCCTAAGCCACAGCACCTCAGCAGGGGGCGTTGCCCCATACATTTACAGCTGCATCTTATTTATAAGCCTAATACCCCAGTAACTTTTATCGTCAGATAAAATGTAACCACTGTTTGAATAAATTCAAACAGGCAAGTTTTTGCAAGCAAAAACATTGCAACTCAGGAGATGTGAATTATAGGGTGCTGATTTAGGGAAGGGCTTGTGTGTGCCCTTCCCTAAAGACCCATCCTACCACAAGGATGGCACTAAGACACTGATACCTCTAAAACTAACAGCCCCTTGACCCCACCAAAACAGCTTTCTCCCTGTCAGTAAGATTACATTACAGTTATGACGAAAACTAATCATAAGTGAAAATCACCCATCTACTGAATTAAAATATTATAGAAAAAGTAAAGGTGGGAAATGCTCTGGGGGAATCAAAAGGAACTGGCTGTAAGTTAGAAACTGAGTGTATCCCCCTTTTGTCGTTTTAAGGGAGATTTTTAAGAGGGAGAATCGAAACTCCCTCTTAAATCACTTTTTGGTGACTTTTGCGTGACGGCAAAAGTTGCTGGGGGATTTGGTTTATAAGGGGATAACCGTAATATTGCTATGGGGCAACGCCCCTAGCTGAGGTGCTGTGGCTTTAGGCAGAGTTAACAGATTGAAATAACCTAACCAATTATAACAATGCTACGATATAGATATGAGCAACTAGATTACAGTAATATTGCTATGGGGCAACCTCCATGCTATAACACTATGCCATAATCCTAAGCCAAACACAAACAACAAAAAAACAGGGATAGATATTACATCCATCCCTGTTTGTATGATTAAAGGTTATTTATCAAATATTGGGGTAAAATTATTTGGGGTGACTTCCCTCGCCGACGGCGTGGGAAGTCACCCCAACAATTGATATAAAATCTGATTAAATCAAATTACTTCTTAACATTGTAGAAGCAGTCGGAACCTAGGTACTGTGCAACATCACCTAGCTCGTCTTCGATTCTTAGTAGCTGATTGTACTTAGCAATACGGTCTGTACGGCTCATGGAACCAGTCTTAATCTGACCAGCGTTAAAACCAACAGCGATATCAGCAATAGTTGTGTCTTCTGTTTCACCACTTCTATGGGAAACAACACAAGTGTAACCAGCTTCCTTAGCCATCTGCATAGCGTCGAAAGTTTCTGTTAGTGTACCAATCTGGTTAACCTTAATTAGGATTGCATTACCGATACCCTTTTCGATACCTTCTTTTAGGATCTTAGGATTTGTAACAAATAGATCATCACCAACGATCTGGATTTTGTCCCCAAGTCTGTCAGTTAGAAGTTTCCAACCATCCCAGTCGCTTTCACCTAGACCATCTTCGATGGATACGATTGGATATTTTTCTACCCACTGAGCGTACATTTCAATCATCTCAGCAGTTGTCTTAGTACCCTGTCCGGATTTCTTTAGGTTGTAGTTGCCAGCTTCTCTATCGTGGAACTCAGAAGCAGCTACATCTAGTGCGATAGCAATATCATCACCAGGCTTGTAACCAGCCTTCTCAATAGCTTCAACGATTAGTGTTAGTGGCTCTTCGTTACCGTCGTTACAGCTAGGAGCAAAACCACCCTCATCACCAACATTGGTGTTGTAGCCTTTTGCCTTAAGAACGCCTCTTAGTGTATGGAATACTTCAGCACCCATTCTTAGAGCTTCCTTAATGTTCTTAGCGCCAACTGGCATAATCATAAATTCCTGGAAATCTACTGTTGAGTCAGCATGGCTACCACCATTAACAACATTCATCATTGGTACTGGTAGTGTTTTGCCGTTAAAGCCACCAAAGTATTTGTATAGAGGCATACCGTAGAAATCAGCTGCTGCACGAGCACAAGCCATGGATACACCTAGGATTGCGTTAGCGCCTAGCTTGGATTTAAAATCAGTACCATCTAATTTAAGCATTGTGTGGTCAATTAGATTCTGATCAGTTACATCCATACCAAGGATTTCTTCAGCAATAATGTTATTTACATTGTCAACTGCTTTAGTTACACCTTTACCTAGGAAACGGGATTTGTCACCGTCACGAAGCTCTAGAGCTTCTCTCTCACCTGTGGAAGCACCTGATGGCACCATTGCTCTACCGAATGCACCTGATTCAGTATATACCTCAACTTCGATTGTCGGATTGCCTCGGGAATCAATTACTTCACGAGCGTAAACATCAACTATAATAGACATTTTTGTGTTCCTCCTAATAAGTGTAAAAAATTTTTTTGCTGTGCTTAAGGTTACCCCAGTGGCACTAGCTTTTCATGTAGTATAATTGTACTCCAATATCTGTTAGCTGTCAACATATTCACAATGTGGATTTTCTTCTTTATGGAGGCTTTAGTCTAGTAAAATTTCCATGTTTTTACCATCATATTTTCACAGTATATAATAATTATACCAACTATTTTATAATTATTATGGCAAATTTGCGCTATACTATGCAACAAAGCTATAATAATTCTCCACTATATCTAAAATAATAGGTAATAATTAATTTTTTGCGACTTTTATCTTAACAATACGAATTGTAGATGTATACAAGTTTACCCCTATAATACAGGGGCTTTTTTATGCTTGTTTAGAATATAGCTCCTTGTATCACTAAGGTTACAGTATGTAATAAAACTCCACTGAAATGAATAGTTTGTAAAACTTTGACATATGTAAGTTTTTATCCTTAAATCATTGAATTTAAAGGCTTTATATTGTATAATAATAGATTGAGATGGTATGTAAAGCTAGATATAACTAGATAGATGTATATATAGAAAGGCATGGAAAGAATGAGTAAAGAAATTTATCTGGATAATAGTTCCACCACCAAGGTAAGCCCAGCAGTGGCACAGGTGGTAATGGACACCATGACAGATAACTACGGCAACCCCTCCTCCCTACATAGCAAGGGATTACAGGCAGAGCTTGCGATAGAGAAGGCTGCTGATATAATAGCCAAAGGCTTAGGGGTAAAACCACAGGAGATAATATTTACCTCCGGAGGTACCGAAGCTAATAATCTTGCAATTTTTGGTGGAGTAGAGGCAAAGAAACGCCGTGGCAAAAAAATAATCACCACTGCCCTAGAACACTCTTCGGTGCTATCAGCTGTAAAAGAGTTAGGAAAAGATGGTTATGACTGTGTTTTTGTAGAGCCTAATGCAGAAGGTTTAATTACAGCTATGGATATAGCTGATAAGGTGGACGATAGTACAATTTTGGTATCGGTAATGGCAGTAAACAACGAAACAGGGCAGATACTACCTATACAAGAGATTGCTAAGGCTGTAAGAGCTAAAAATAAAGATACTCTAATCCACTGTGATGGTGTACAGGCTTTTGGCAAGATACCACTACCTATAAATAAATGGGATGTGGATTTACTTACCATTAGTGGACATAAAATACACTGCCCTAAGGGAGTAGGTGCCCTTTACATAAAAAAAGGTGTTAGACTTATCCCAAGACAGATAGGTGGAGCACAACAGGGCAAAATCCGACCAGGAACACAGGCTGTTCCATTAATAGTGGGATTTGGCAAGGCTAGTGAAATAGCCCTAGGTAATATTAAAACAAATTACAGCAAAGCAGAGGGGTTATATAACCATCTAGCAGAGAAAATATCTAAGATAGATGGTATAGAGATAAACTCCCCAGTGGCAGGTAGCCCCTATGTAATGAATATTTCTGTAGAGGGGTATCGTTCGGAGATAATGCTTCATGCCCTAGAGCAGAAAGGTATATACCTATCCTCAGGCTCAGCTTGTAGCAAAGGGGAAAAAAGCCATGTGCTATCTGCTATGGGGTTAAGTAATAGCAGAATAGACAGTGGTTTAAGGGTGAGTTTTTCCTGTGACACCACCATAGAGCAGATAGATATATTTATAGATGAAATAGAAACTGCAATGGCAAAGCTAATAAAGGTAGCAGCTAAATAGGTTTGAAAATAGATTTTAAAGTAGAGTCACTGAGAGGAAGGTAAAGGTACTAAGATGAAAGAAATTATACTAATAAAAAATGGTGAAATAGCACTTAAGGGGCTTAATCGTGCTTCCTTTGAGGATATGCTAATAAGAAACTGTAAGCGCCGAGTGGAGGAGCTGGGAAAGTTTAAATTTTACAAGGCACAGTCTACAATCTACTGTGAGCCAGTAAGCGAGGATATTGACCTAGATGAAACCATGGATAGACTGGGTAAGGTATTTGGGATAGCTGGACTAACAAGAAGCTGTGTAGTTGAGAAAAACTGGGAGGACATTGTTGCAATGGCGCCAGTATACCTAGCAGAGGTACTAGGTAATGCTAGAACATTTAAGGTTAATGCTAAAAGAGCAGATAAGAAGTTCCCAATGGGATCTCCTGAAATATGTATGGAGCTAGGTGGTATCCTACTATCTAAATTCCCCCACCTAAAGGTTGATGTAAGAAATCCACAGGTAAATGTTACGGTGGAAATTCGTGACTTTGGGGCATATATCCATGCAGATCAGATAGTGGGTGCAGGTGGTATGCCTGTAGGCTCTAGTGGTAGAGGTGCACTGCTAGTAAGTGGTGGTATCGACAGCCCAGTAGCTGGCTACATGATGGCAAAAAGAGGCCTTGAGCTATGTGCAATTCACTTTGTAAGCCCTCCTTACACTAGCGAGCGAGCAAAGTTAAAGGTAGTTACCCTATGTGAAAAAATGGGTGCATACAGTGGCAGAGTAAAGCTATTTGTGGTGCATTTTACCAAGATGCAGGAGCAGATTAGAGAGCATTGCCCAGAGGATATGTTTACCATAATTATGCGTAGATATATGATGAAGGTAGCAGAGAAGATTGCAGGACAGTACGGTGCTTCTGCTCTGATTACAGGGGAGAGTTTAGCACAGGTGGCAAGTCAGACTATACAGGCTATAGCTTGTACCGATGTAGCTTGTGATATGCCTGTACTTCGTCCACTTATCGGTATGGACAAGGACGAAATAGTAGAAATCGCAAGGGATATAGACACCTTTGAAACCTCTATACTGCCTTATGAGGACTGCTGTACAGTGTTTACACCAAAGCACCCTAAAACCAAGCCGAAAATTTACGATGTGCTAAAGGCAGAGGAAAATCTACTAGATGCAGAAGCAATGATTAAGGAATGTGTAGAAACAGTGGAGGTTATCCAGATAGGATAATAGTTTAAAAGATGGGTTTTGTGCTTTGGGGTCATTATAACACCCCGAAACACACAAAACACCGAGAAAGAATTTTTAGAATATTTAATACTAGGTAACTAAGGTTATTTTAGGGGGATGGGATGTTATTTTGCCATAAAGTGGTAAACACCCCTAATAAAAGAAGGGAGTGTTATAATTATTTTAAAAGCTATAATAATCAATCTAACAGGCAATGGTATTTCTAATAATAAAAGCCTTTATTCAAGGCTTAAGGAGTTTTACAAGGCAATGGGTATCTCCCTTACGGAAACGGTGGTAGAGGAGCCTGTAAAGCAGAAATTTCTAGATAGATTTGCTCTGGAAATTGAGGAAAATCACATTGTAATAACCCTAGGTGGTATAGGGGAACATCTTAATGATTCTGTAAAGAAGATGGTGGCTAAGGGACTGGACTTAGAACTGGTATCCAATAGCCAAGCAGTGGAGTTTCTACAACAGAAATTCCCAGCAGCCCTTCATAAACACGAAAGTCAGCTAAGTTATTTCCCAGAAAATGCAAAAATCTTCACCCCTATAAGCTCTACAACCTTTGGCTATGGGGTAAAAGCTGGGGAGAAATATGTGGTTTCACTGCCTAATAACAAGCCTGACGCAACGGAAATGCTACTAATGCAGCTACCTAATTATTTTAAAGAGATTACAGGTTGTAGCCTATCCATAGCTAGTAAAACCTACCCAAGAAGTAACGACGAATCCATGGATATGCGAGGCTTTGAGCTAAGTGAATCAGGGGCAGTTGTCCTTACTGGGAAGGTTCATGAAAGTTATTTGGTAACGGTTATCTCCAGTGAAGAAGGCTGTATTAAGGCTTTGACTGAGATGGACAAGGCATCAGTGCCAGTAGTAAAACCAAAGGAAAAAATAAAACCTAATATAAAGCCTATTACCATGGTTATAGGGGTGATAATTGCCTTTTGCCTAGTGGTGGGTATATTCTTCATGTATAGTGGTGGTGGTGAGGGTTTAGGACAGGCATCAGCCTTTTTACCACTGGACAGCAGTTCCAGTGAATCACAGGAACTGGAGCAGCCACAGCCTACAGAAGATATAGAGGATAATTCCCAAACCACCGAGGAAGAAACTACCCTAACAGCTAATGAGAAGAAATATGGGGAGGCACTATCAGCAAACAGCCATACTGTAGGTTGGCTGGATATAGCAGGCACACCTATTGACTATGCTGTGGTACAGGGTGAGGATAATGACTTTTACAAAAGTCATAGCTCCACAGGGGAAGAATCAGTAAATGGTGCTATTGCAGCAGATTACAGGGTG
Organism: uncultured Oscillospiraceae bacterium; assembly: GCA_964369235.1. Lineage (GTDB taxonomy): Bacteria > Bacillota > Clostridia > Oscillospirales > Ruminococcaceae > CAYJEQ01. The sequence goes on from CAYJEQ010000054.1 coordinate 16,387, forward strand.
GATTTCTCCCAAGATGTGTCCTCTATAGTTATTAGAGGTAATAATAACCTAGATGATAGCATGTTTACCCAACTGCTAAACTACCGAGAGTTAGAGTATTTTAAGGCTAATCCTGTAATTAAACTAACCACCGAAAAAGGTGAGGAAAACTTCCTAATTGCCGGGGTAATGATGGTTAATACATCGCCAGCCAATGGTGGGGTTTATGATTTTGCCCTAGGAACATCTTCCTACAGTGGTGATGATGTTATGGAAATTGCCCAGCAGTTAGAAGTAGGGAATTTCTATGAGAATACCCCAGAGATTACAGATACCGACCGACTGCTGACCCTATATACCGACAGCTATGAGTTTACCGGTGCTACAACTGTAGTAATAGCAAAGGCTATAACAGAGGAAGAACTATCTACTATTAATACCAGTGGTTATGAGGAAAACCCTTTGGCACTGCTACCTGATGTGTGGTATAGTACCTTTGGGGTAAATAAGCCTACAGCACAAAGTGCCCAGCCAAGCCCAGAAGTAACTACAGAGCCTTCTTCTAATCCATCGGCTACACCAAGCCCTACGGTTACTCCAACTCCTACAGTTACACCTACTCCAACGGTAAGCCCAACACCTACTATTACACCAACACCAACTCCTACACCAACAGCCACAGCTAGCCCCACTCCATCACCTACTACAGAGGTGGCTGGGGTGAGCAAGCTATCACTGCACCCTAATTCTGTGGTAATGACAGCAGGAGAGGCAATGGATTTAGAGCTGGAGATAACTCCAGAGGATATAGATACAGAGCTTACATGGTTTGTTAATAACAAAGAGGTTGTAGCAGTGTGGGAAGGCAGTAATTATATCGAGCTAGAAGCCTTTGCTGAGGGTACAGCTACCATTACTGTAACAGCAGATAATGGTGTATCCACCTCTATGAAGGTTGAGGTACGCCCAGAGGAGGAAGAAAATCTTCCTGAATCCGGTGGTGAAAGTGGTGGAGATGGCTTCTCAGATGAAGCAGCACAGGAAATATTCACTGTGAAAATCAGCGGTAGATCTGTAAGCGAGGACGCCTACACCCTAGTAAGCCAAATAGTAGAAAACGAAACCCAAGGCAATCTACATAGCGAAGCCCTAAAGGCTCATGTAGTGGCAAGCTATAGCTATTTAAAGTTTAATAATGATCGTGGTATAGTGCCTACTGTACTGGTGCGCTCAGATATTAGCAGTCAGGTAAAGTCTGCTGTAGACGCAGTGCTAGGAGAGGCAGTTTACCACAATAATCAGATTATAAATGCCACCTATTATTCTGTAGGTAATGGTAATTCTACCAATAGTGGCTCGGTGTGGGGAACAGATTATCCATACCTACAATCGGTAGAAAGCCCCTATGATAGCGACTCCCCTTATTATGAGGGTAGCTATACAATAACCGAGGAAAACTTTGCCGACAAGGTTTATGACACCTATGGAATTGACCTATATGATCAGGGGGATCCTAGGGACTGGATAGAGATAGTAAGCTATAATGACGGAGATTACATCGATGAAATTTCCCTAGGTGGCTACACTACCTCAAGAGGTGGTGATATCTCTAAAGGCACAGCGATTACAGGACGAAATTTCCGAGAGCAACTACTGGATTTCTCACTGAGATCTACTTCCTTTGATGTGGATTACAGCAATGGAAGATTTACCTTTACCACCTATGGCTATGGTCATGGAGTAGGTATGAGCCAGTGGGGTGCTCACGGTATGGCAGAAGATGGCTATAATTATGTAGACATTCTAACCCACTATTACACCGATACAGTGGTTAAATAGCTTATATATTAATTGCTTTGGTACTTTCCCTCGCCTTAGAGAGGGAAAGTACCTTTATAATTTTACATAGGTATGGGATAAAGAACCCCACAATAATAAAACCCCATTATTTTCTAGGTTGAAGCCTAGGGAGTAGTGGGGGTTTTTAGTGAAGAGTGAAAATACCCAATTACATTGGCTAGTGAATACACCCAATTACATTGGCTAGTTAAGAGTGAAGAGTGAAAAGTGAAAAGTGAAAAGTGTTGGTGTGGCTTTGCCACAGATTTGTAATTCCTCTCTACAGGCATTTGATTAGTTGTTGGGGTGGTTGGTGTTATTTATTTACTCGTCCTTGTGCCACAGTACCTCAGCGAGGGGCGTTGCCCCAACATATTACTAATGATGTCTATAAACCACACTTCCCCACAC
>CAYJEQ010000055.1:0-18267 GCA_964369235.1 uncultured Oscillospiraceae bacterium
TTCACTATTCACTATTCACTATTCACTATTCACTATTCACTATTCACTATTCACTATTCACTATTCACTATTCACTCTTCACTATTCACTATTCACCAACCAATACAATCGGTGTATTCCCTTTTCACTATCAAACCCCACATCTCCCAAATGCAAAAATAGCCATCACAGCTTGTGCTGTGATGGCTATAATTATTTATACTAATTTCTGATTATAGATTATTCTACATCATATAGCTTGGAAAGCTTTAGTAGGTGGTTGTACTTAGCTTCAGCATCAAGTACAGCCTTATCGAATAGCTCGTTAGCTCTCTCTGGGAACTGAACCTGTAGAGTAGTGTAACGACCTTCCTGTGTGATAAAGTCTTTGTAGCTAGCAGATGGAGCCTTAGAATCAAGAACGAATGGATTCTGTCCAGCGTCTTTTCTTCTTGGGTCAAATCTGAACATATGCCAGTAACCAGCTTCTACAGCCTTCTTGATAGTAGTCTGAGCTAGGCCTAGACCACCTCTTCTGTAGTGGGAGATACAAGGAGCATATGCAATGATTAGGGATGGACCGTTGTAGGATTCAGCTTCTACAAATGCCTTCATACACTGGTTGTAGTCAGCACCCATAGCGATCTGAGCAACATATACATAACCGTAGCTCATTGCGATAGCAGCTAGATCCTTCTTCTTAACATCCTTACCAGCAGCAGCAAACTGTGCTACGGAACCAACTGGTGTAGCCTTGGAAGCCTGACCACCTGTGTTGGAGTAGATTTCTGTATCGAATACTAGGATATTTACATCCTGATTGGAAGCGATAACATGGTCAAGACCGGAGAAACCGATATCGTAAGCCCAGCCATCACCACCAAGAATCCAAACGGATTTCTTAGCTAGGAATTCCTTATCCTTAAGTATTGTCTTAGCTGTTTCTGTGCCTAGAGTTTCTAGAGCAGCTACTAGAGTTTCTGTAGCTAGCTTGTTAGCTGTACCATCTTCGATTGTAGATAGGTAGCCTTCGCAAGCTGTTTTAACTTCGCCTGTAGCATCCTTAGAAATTTCTAGAACCTTGCTGATTAGAGCGTTTCTAATAGCAGCCTGTCCTAGGTACATACCGTAACCGTACTCAGCATTGTCCTCGAATAGGGAGTTAGCCCATGATGGACCCTTACCTTCGTGGTTTACTGTGTATGGTGTAGCAGGTGCAGAACCACCCCAGATGGAGGAACAACCTGTTGCATTAGCAATGTACATTCTGTCACCAGCAAGCTGAGTCATTAGCTTAGCGTATGGTGTTTCACCACAACCAGCACAAGCACCGGAGAACTCAAGTAGAGGCTGCTTAAACTGGCTGCCCTTAACTGTTGTTTCCTTAAACTTTTCTGCAACATCAGCCTTAGGTGTGATGGAGATACCGTAAGCAAAGTTTTCCTGCTCGTTCATCTGTGTATCAAGTGGCTTCATTACTAGAGCCTTGTTACCCTTCTTACCTGGGCAAACATTAGCACAAGAACCACAACCTGTACAATCTAGTGGGCTAATAGCCATGGAGAACTTGTAGTCAGCCATACCTGTCATAGCCATTGTCTTTGTTGTAGCTGGAGCCTTGCTAGCTTCCTCAGCAGATAGAACTACTGGTCTGATAGCAGCATGTGGACACACATAGGAACAGAAGTTACACTGGATACAGTTTTCTGTTTCCCAACATGGAACATCTACAGCGATACCACGCTTTTCGTAAGCAGCAGAACCCTGAGGGAATGTACCGTCAGCACTGTCAACGAATGTGGATACTGGTAGAGCATCACCCTTCTGTGCATTTACAGGGATTAGGATGTTGTTAACAAAGTCAACTAGATCTTTTCTATCGCCTGTTGCAAGAACTGTTTCTACTTCACCTGTTGCGTTAGCCCAGTCAGCAGGGATTTCAATAGCATTAATGCCTGTAACACCTCTGTCAATAGCAGCGTGGTTCATTGCAACAATGTCGTCACCCTTCTTACCGTAGGACTTAGTAGCAGCATCCTTCATGTATTTTAGCGCATCATCAATTGGGATAATGTTAGCTAGTTTAAAGAATGCAGACTGTAGGATAGTATTAATTCTACCACCTAGACCGATTTCTCTACCGATAGCGATACCGTCAATTGTGTATAGCTTAATGTCGTTTTTAGCAATGAAGCTCTTAACATCAGCTGGGAATCTTTCGTTGATTTCGTTAATATCCCATGCACAGTTTAGTAGGAATGTTCCGCCCTTCTTAAGGTCCTGAACCATGTCGTACTTACCGATGTAGGATGGGTTATGACATGCTACAAAGTCAGCTGCACTTACTAGGTATGTGGACTTAATTGGCTGCTTACCAAATCTTAGGTGGGAAGTTGTAATACCACCGGACTTCTTAGAGTCATAGGAGAAGTAAGCCTGAGCATACATGGAAGTATGGTCACCGATAATCTTAATGGAGTTCTTGTTAGCACCAACTGTACCGTCAGCACCTAGACCCCAGAACTTACAGTTTGTTGTACCTGCTGGTGTTGTATCAGCGATTTCTGGATTTGTTAGAGATAGGTAGGTAACATCATCGTTAATACCTAGTGTAAATCTCTGCTTGCCACCTGTTTTAGCATTTTCGTATACAGCAGCGATCTGAGCAGGAGTTGTATCCTTAGATCCTAGACCGTATCTACCAGCATATAGTGGTAGGCTGTCAAACTGTGTACCCTTAAGTGCTAGAGCAACATCTAGGTATAGAGGTTCGCCGATTGCACCTGGCTCCTTAGTTCTGTCTAGTACAGTAATTGTCTTAGCAGAAGTTGGGATAGCTTCTAGTAGGTGTTTTACAGAGAATGGTCTGTATAGTCTTACCTTAACAAGACCTACATTGCCACCATTTGCATTTAGGAAGTCGATTGTTTCTTCCATTGTTTCACAAGCAGAACCCATAGCGATTATGATGTGCTCAGCATTTGGTGCGCCGTAGTAGTTAAATAGTTTGTAGTCTGTGCCTAGTTTAGCATTAACTTTGTCCATATACTGCTGAGTTAGCTCAGGTACAGCATCATAGAATTTGTTAGAAGCTTCTCTAGCCTGGAAGAATATATCAGGATTCTGAGCTGTACCACGAAGTACAGGTCTTTCAGGATTTAGACAGTTCTTTCTGAATGCATCAACTGCATCCTTGTCCATCATGTCTTCTAGATCCTTGTAATCCCATGTTTCGATTTTCTGAATTTCGTGAGAAGTTCTGAAACCGTCAAAGAAGTGTACGAAAGGAATTCTGCTCTTGATTGTTGTTAGGTGAGCAACTGCCCCTAGGTCCATAACTTCCTGAGCGGAGTTAGCACATAGCATTGCAAAACCTGTCTGACGACATGCCATAACATCGGAGTGATCGCCGAAGATGGATAGTGCGTGAGAAGCAACAGCACGAGCGGATACATGGATTACGCATGGTAGCATTTCACCAGCGATTTTGTACATGTTAGGAATCATCAGCAGTAGACCCTGAGAAGCTGTGTATGTTGTTGTTAACGCACCAGCAGCTAGAGATCCGTGAACTGCACCAGCAGCACCTGCTTCAGACTGCATTTCTACAACCTTAACCTGCTGTCCAAAGATATTCTCTAGACCCTGTGCAGACCAAGTGTCTGTGATTTCAGCCATGTTGGATGATGGGGTGATTGGGTAGATGGCAGCAACCTCTGTAAACGCATATGATACATGTGCAGCAGCGGTATTACCATCCATGGTTTTCATTTTTCTTGCCATGATAGTGTTCCTCCCTTATTATAAATCCCACAGTATAATTCAGTGGTGGTAGAATTATATCTGTGTGTTTTTTGGTTAATAGAGCATATTCTCTATTCCTTACAAAGCCTCCCTTGTAATTTTTGCAGGAAAACTTGCATTTTCCTATTATTATACTTTATGGGCTTTCGGTGATTATTTTATCATTTTTACAGTATATTGTAAAGAGAAATTTCAAGTATTTCGCCTTATATTAAGGCTTTTAAAGAATTTGCCAAAACACCTCCCTTTAGATTTAGTATATTTGTTTAATTTACAGGAACAGTTATGTTGCATAAAACTTTTCTTCAAAATTTGTTAATTATTTCGACAATTTCACTATTTTTTGTAGCGACTACAACATTATGATGTTTTTTTGAAAGCTTTCTTGCATCTCATTGCATAATACTTACCTAAAAGTAACCCCCATACCTACAACCATGGTTTTTATGCAAGTTTAATATTATTTTTCATCATATTTGGATAATTATGGGATGATTTTTCGTCCTTTAAACAGTTGCATAAATTTATTTACTATTGTATAATTATCTCAAATTCACAGTAGTGGATAATTTTGCTTAAATCAGCTTTTAATTTTAAACTTTTTAAAGGAATGGTGAATACTATGTCAATCTACAAAAACATGACAGCCAGTGAGCTATCAGCAGTTAAAGAAGACCTACTTTCCCAGTACAATGAATACAAAGAAAAAAACCTAAATCTTGATATGTCCCGTGGTAAGCCTTCCCCATCTCAGCTAGATGGTAGCATGGAGCTACTAGATACAGTAAATACCGAAAAAGGCTACAAAACCTCAGCAGGTTTTGACTGTAGAAACTACGGTGTTCTAGAAGGTATCCCAGAGGCTCGCCAGCTTTTTGCTGATATTCTAGGGGTTAAAGCCGAGAATATCCTTGTAGGTGGCAGTTCCAGCCTTACTATGATGTATGACGCCCTTGCTAGAGCATTTACCCATGGTGTATACGGCTCAGAGAAACCTTGGTCACAGGAAGGAAAGTTAAAATTCCTCTGCCCTGCACCGGGATATGACCGTCACTTTGCAATGACTGAGTTTTTTGGCTTTGAGCTAATTACCATCCCTATGACCGAAACTGGCCCTGATATGGATATGGTAGAGGAGTATGTAAATAACGATCCTACTGTTAAGGGTATCTGGTGTGTGCCAAAATACTCCAATCCAGAAGGTGGCATCTACTCCAACGAAACAGTAACTAGATTTGCTAAACTTAAACCAGCAGCTAAGGATTTCAGAATATTCTGGGATAATGCCTACTGTATCCACCACATCTACGGTGACGGTAGCGATGTACTACTAAACATATTTGATGAGTGCGAAAAATACGGTAGCAGCAACATGGTATATGAATTTGCTTCCACCTCTAAGGTTACCTTCCCAGGGGCTGGGGTTGCTTGTATCGCTGCTTCTGTAGATAATATTAAGGATATAAAAAGCAAGATATTCTTCCAGAGTATTAGTGCTGACAAGATTAATATGCTTCGCCATGTTAGATACTTTGACAGTATGGATAAGGTAAAATCCCATATGCAGAAGATGGCTGACGCATTACTACCTAGATTTGACGCTGTGCTAAACAGCCTAGAAAAAGAGCTTGCTCCTTTAGAAATTGCCAGCTGGAAAAAACCTAAAGGCGGGTACTTTGTATCCTTTACCAGTGAGGACAACTGTGCTAAGGATATTGTTGCCACCTGTAAAGAGCTAGGTGTTGTGCTTACAGGTGCTGGGGCAACCTACCCTTACGGCAAAGACCCTAAAGACAGTAACATCCGTCTAGCACCAAGTTTCCCAACAGTTGAGGAACTTCAGTCAGCTATGGAGGTTTTCTGCCTAGCAGTAAAACTAGTAACCGTAAACAAAGAGCTTGCAGCTAGATAATTTGTTGCTACATTAAGTAAATGGTTCTATGGGAAATGTTGGGGACAGTACCCCAACAATTAATATATAGCCAACTAAATAAACAAACCATATTAGGGTGTATCATCGTCTAGGCGATAATACACCCTTTATAATTTCGCCTAAGTATTTATATGTCAAATATTTATCTTAACAAAATCACTATAGTTATTGTAATATTATGTCAAATTTGCTATACTAATATACAGTGACAGATTAAATCACTAAAGAAAAGAATAAGAAAACGAAAGGACACAAAACTATGAAACTAAAAAACCAGCTTCTATCCCTAGCCCTTACCCTAGCCTTTGCAGTAATACTACTGCCTACCACCGCCCTAGCTGATGTAGGCGATGAATTCACCTACGAACATGAGGGAGTTACCTTAAATTATATCGTAACCAGTGAAAATCCTCATGAGGTAGCCGTAACCTATCATACTGATGTTGATTTACTAGCAGATGCTAAAGAGGCTACCACTATTGCTGTGCCAGATAAGGTTACTGATGATAATGATATCTCCTATACTGTTACAGCCTTAGAGCCAGATGATGATCACCATGGAGCCTTTGATGAGTTTACTAGTTTAGAAACTATAATTCTGCCAAACACTCTTAAAGTTATTGGTTGGAATGCATTTGGTGGTTGTACTGACTTAATTAATATATCAATACCAGCTAGTGTTACCTCCATTGAGGCTAGTGCGTTTTTTGACTGTAGCGCCTTAACATCTATAACTATACCTGATAATGTTACATTTATTGCACAAAGTGTATTTGTGGATTGTACCTCCTTAACATCAGTAACACTGCCAGAAACACTTACTGATATTTATGGTTATTCATTTTATGGTTGCACTGCTCTAGAATCTATAACCATACCATACAGTGTTACCAACATTTCCGAAAGAGCATTTTCTAATTGTACTGCGCTAAAATCCATATCTCTTCCATATGGTTTGACTAGTATGGAATCTTCTGTATTTGAGCATTGTACTGCTCTAGAATCCATATCTTTACCTCCAAATTTAACTACTATTCCATATGAACTATTTAATGGCTGTACGGCTTTAAAATCTATATCTCTACCTGAAAATCTTACTACTATTGTGGCTTATGCATTGCACGATCTTGATGCACTAGAATCTATAAATATACCCGACAGTGTTACTTCTATAGGTAATTTTGCCTTTAATAGTTGTGACTCTTTATCTACAATATATTTTGATGGTCCAGCACCAAATCTAGGTTCCAGTGTATTCCATAGTTTCGACATCACCCCAACAGTAAGCTACAACCCTAAATATAATGAGTCCTGGGATGAAATTGCATTTGACGGAGTTATTATAGAAGCTGCCTCATATCCATCTGCTTCACCATCCTATGCCACTGATATTAATCAGATAGCTACCTTTACAAATATCAAACCAGAGGAAGCTATGGCTCTACCTGCTTTCTATAATGGCTATAAACTACTATGGTTGGTGGCTTCTGGTGATGCTATTATTACTGATAATAACCTAATCGCAATGTCAGAGGGAGATATTAGATTATCGGTTAAACAGTTAACACCACTGGAAACTCCAGAGGGTTTTTATAGTAGCCTAACTAAGACAGGTGAGGAAATCCCTTCCCTTATAACTACTATTACAGCAAATCTATCTAGTGGCAGTGTAGGTGGTGGATTTAAAGCTCCTAAGCTACTAGAAGGTGGAGATCAGACTATAGTAGCAGGTAGCCCTCTAACTATTAAAACCAATGGTAGAATAGAGGAATACCTATACACTAGAATTAACGGTGAGATTATCCCAGAAAAATACCTAACTCTAAAATCAGGCTCGGTAATAGTTACCCTAAAACCTGATTACACAAGTACCCTACCAGCTGGTGAACACGAAATCTCTGTAGTATCTAACACTGGTGCTACTAAGACTACCTTTACAATTGCTAATAGCAGTGATGATAGCACCACCACAGCTATGGAGGAATTAACCCCAGCTACAGAAATCACTACCACAACTACACCAGTAGCTATTAAGGAAAACCCTAGTACTGGGAGATAGTACTTACACCCATACATAGTAAAATTTACGCCTCTATCCCACTATCATACAAGTCCATCTTGTTATGTAGTAGGTAGAGGCGTTATTTATAGGCTATCTTTAAATAGTCCTGTGTCTTGTCAAATATTTATCCTAACAAAACCACTATAGTTATTGTAATATTTTGCTGGTTTTGGTATACTAATACACAGTGATAAATTACTAAAGAAAAGAACAAACCGAAAGGACACTAAACTATGAAATTAAAAAACCAGCTTATATCCCTAGCCCTTACCCTAGTATTAGCAGTAATACTACTGCCTACAACTGCCCTAGCAGATGTAAGTGATAGCTTCATCTATGAACACGAGGGGGTTACTTTGGAATATTTTGTAATCAGTGAAAACCCTAATGAAGTAGCCGTAATCTACCACACTGACCCTAGTTTACTAGCAGCCACTCAGGAGGCTACCTCTATTACTGTACCATCACAGGTTACCAATAGTGATAATAGTATTAGCTATACCGTTACAACCTTAGGATTTTATAATAATTGGGGGGCTTTTTTTAATTTAACTGAACTAGAGTCTATAACTCTGCCAGAAACCCTTACCCAAATTGAAGATAAGGCATTTCAAGGCTGCATCGGATTAACATCTATATCCATACCAGATGGGGTTACCCATATTGGAATTCGTGCTTTTGATGAAGCTTTAAAACTAGAATCCGTTGATCTGCCAGCCAGCCTTACCCATCTAGGAGAAAATGCATTTTCCTCTTGTGAATCTCTACAATCTATCTTCATACCAAATGGTGTTAGTGAAATTTCAGCAAGTACCTTTGAACGTTGTACTGCTCTTGATAATGTAATACTACCATATAGCCTAGACTATATTGGTGAAGATGCTTTTAAGGACTGTACCTCCCTAGAAAATATATCCATGCCAGTTTATGTGGGCAGTATAGCGCACTGGGCATTTGCTGGCTGTGAAGCTTTAGAGTCCATATCTCTACCACAAAACCTACAATCAATTGGGACTAGCGCATTTGAGGGATGTTCCGCTCTAAAGTCCATCACCATACCAGATAATGTTACCACCATTGAAAGCAGTGCTTTTAAGGACTGTGCAGTCTTAACATCGGTAACCCTACCTGATAATCTAATAAATATAAAATCATCTGCCTTTGAGAACTGTTCATCTCTAGAATCCATATCCATACCAAGCAGTTTCGAGAGACTAGAAAGCAATGCCTTTGCAGAGTGTTATTCACTAAAATCAGTGTATTTCGATGGAGAATACCCATCAATCTCTTCTTCTAGCTTTGATAGTATTAGTAGTGATGCTGAAATCTACTATAACCCTAGATATATTGGTAGTTGGGATGGAAAATCAATAAGCTCTATACCTATAGTACCCGCCTCATACCCAGATGGCCTTCTAAGCTATGGTGATGATCCCTATGAAGTATTAGGCTTTGATAGTATAGAGGTGGGAGTATCCACCCCGCTACCAGTTTCTTATAATGGATATAAACTAGTATGGAGAGTTTCTATTGGTGATGCTGTTATTATAGATAATTCTTTAATTGTAGTAACCCCAGGACAGATTAGCTTACGACTTCAGCAGTTAGCTCCACTGGAAACTCCTGCTGGTTCTTATAGTAATCTAACATCTGATGGAAGTAAAATTACAACTAAAGTAGCTATAATATCTGCTACCCCATCAGAAGATACAGATACTGACACCGATACTGGTACTACCACAGCTAGTAGTACAGGTGGCAGTGTTAAAGCTCCTAAGCTACTAGAAGGTGGAGATCAAACTATAGTAGCAGGTAGCCCTCTAACTATTAAAACTAATGGTAGAATAGAAGAATACCTATATACTAGAATTAACGGTGAGATTATCCCTGAAAAATACCTAACTCTAAAATCAGGCTCGGTAATAGTTACCCTAAAACCTGATTACACAAGTACCCTACCAGCTGGTGAACACGAAATCTCTGTAGTATCTAACACTGGTGCTACTAAGACTACCTTTACAATTGCTAATAGCAGTGATGATAGCACCACAGCTATGGAAACTCTAACCCCAGCTACAGAGGTTGCTACCACAACTACCCCTATAGCTATTAAGGAAAATCCTAGTACAGGTAGATAGCAATTACACACATACATGATAAAATTTACGCCTCTATTTCACTATAATACAAGTACATCTTGTTATATAGTAGGTAGAGGCGTTATTTATAGACTACATTAAATAGTCCTATATCTTGTCAAATATTTATCTTAACAAAATCACTATAGTTATTGTAATATTATGTCAAATTTGCTATACTAATATACAGTGACAGATTAAATCACTAAAGAAAAGAACAAGAAAACGAAAGGACACAAGACTATGAAAGTAAAAAACCAGCTTCTATCCCTAGCCCTTACTCTAGTATTAGCAGTAATACTACTGCCTACCACTGCTCTAGCTGATGTAGGCGATGAATTCACCTACGAACATGAGGGAGTTACCTTAAACTACATAGTAACCAGTGAAGAACCCTATGAAGCAGCTGTAACCCACCAGCCAGATGAGGATTTGCTAGCACTAGCTAAGACCGCTACTTCCATTACTGTGCCAGAACAGGTTACTACCCAGGAAGGTGTAAGCTATACTGTTACATCTACCCAAGTATATGATATAGATGGGCTTGCCTATTATGGGCCTTTTACAGACTTTGAGAATTTACAATCTGTAACACTACCAGATACTATTACTACTATTGGGAAGAATTCATTTGCTTATTGTAGTTCCTTAAAATCCATATCCCTACCAGAAAACCTTACTACCATTGTGGATAGGGCATTTTCTAACTGTAGTTCCTTAGAGACTATCTCCCTGCCAGAAGGTCTTACCACTATTGGGGCATCTGCATTTTCTGGCTGTAGTTCCTTAAAGTCTATATCCCTATCAGAAAGTCTTACTACTATTGGGGAGGCTGCATTTGGCTACTGTCGTTCCTTAAAGTCTATATCCCTACCAGAAGGTATTACGCGTATTGAGGATGGTGCATTTCAGGAGTGTACATCCTTACAGTCTATATCAATACCAGATAGCGTTACTTCTATTGGAAGCGCTGCATTTCAGATGTGTCATGCCTTAGAGTCTATATCCCTACCAGATAGCATCACCACTATTGAGACTAAAGCATTTTTGGACTGTACTTCCTTAAAATATATATCACTACCAGATGGTCTTGATGCTATAGGTGCTAATGTATTTAGACACTGTGCTTCCTTAGAATCTATATCCTTACCAGAAAGTCTTACTACTATTGGGGCTGAGGCATTTAGCTACTGTTATTCCTTAGATAAATTATATTTTGATGGTAGCTTTCCTAGTATTGGCACAATACCATTCTTTAATGCTAAGCAACCAACCATCTACTACAACCCTAACCATGATGCTAGTTGGAGTGGAGAAAGATTATCTGGATTAACCCCACAATCTGCCGACTACCCAACTGACCTACCAGACCACGCTACAGATATTAATCAGATAGCAACATTTTCCTCTATAGAAATAAGTGAAGCTATGATGCTACCCACTACATATAATGGCTATAAATTAGTATGGTCAGTAACTTCTGGTGATGCTATTATTACTGATAATAACCTAATAGCAATGTCAGAGGGAAATATTAGATTATCAGTTAAGCAGTTAACCCCACTGAAAACTCCAGATGGTCTTTATAGTAGACTAACTAAGGAAGGTGAGGAAATCCCTTCCCTTGTAACTACTATTACAGCCTTCCCTCTATCTGACACAGGCACTGATGGTGATACAGACAGCAACACAGGCAGCACAGGTGGCAGTGTTAAAGCCCCTAAGCTATTAGAAGGTGGCGAGCAAACTATAGTAGCAGGTAGCCCTCTAACTATTAAAACTAATGGTAGAATAGAGGAATACCTATATACTAGAATTAACGGTGAGATTATCCCAGAAAAATACCTAACCCTAAAATCAGGCTCGGTAATAGTTACCCTAAAACCTGATTACACAAGTACCCTACCAGCTGGTGAACACGAAATCTCTGTAGTATCTAATACAGGTGCTACTAAGACTACCTTTACAATTGCTGATAGCAGTGATATTAGCAGTGATGATAGCACCACAGCTATGGAAACTCTAACCCCAGCTACAGAGGTTACTACCCCTATTAAGGAAAACCCTAGTACAGGTAGATAGACTATTATAATCTTATAATCCCCATCCCTTTTTGCATATGCAGTAGGGTGGGGATTTGTTAATGTATTATTAGAGTAATATTTGAACATACAGCCTATCTATGGTAGAATATTATTATATAAAACCCTCTAAAGGAGCGATACTATGAACACCCCCCTGTACAAAGCAGTTAAAAATTATATAGACAAAGACATGGCTAGACTACATATGCCCGGCCATAAAGGTGTGCTACCTGATTTTTTACAGCAGGTTGCCCCCTTTGACATTACCGAAGTCACTGGTGCAGATAGTCTGTTTCAGTGTGAGGAAGCTATACTGGACTGCGAAAACCTGTACACCAGTATATATAACACCAAAAAAAGCGCCATATCCACAGGTGGTAGCACACTGGGAATACAAGCAATGTTTGCTATGATTTCTCATAGGGGAAATAAGGTAATCTGTGGACGAAATATCCACATAGCAGCTATAAATGCCATGGCTTTACTGGGGCTTACCCCTATTTTTGTAAATCCTGATAACAGTGCTGGGGAAGCACTAGCAGGGCGAATTACCCCAGACATAGTAAAATCTGCGCTGGACAGCCATAGTGATGTGGCTGGGGTGTATATTACCTCCCCTGATTATTTCGGGGTAATTAGTGATATATCCTCACTGTCAGCACTGTGTAAAGAATATAATCTGCCACTGTTAGTGGACAACGCCCACGGTAGCCACCTTAAATTCTTAGATAATGACCTTCACCCTATTAGTCTAGGTGCCTCCCTATGCTGTGACTCACTACATAAAACCATGAATGTCATGACAGGTGGAGCAATGGTACATATAGGACAGGAGGAGTTTGCCTCTAGGATTAAGTGGGCAATGGGGATATTTGGCTCTACTAGCCCTAGCTACCCAATAATGCTTTCTATAGATATGAATATAGAGTATATAGAAAAGAATATTAAAGAGGATTTAACCTATATTACAAACTGGGTAGAAAAAATGAAAAGCCTTGCCATAGCTAAATCCATAGCACTGCCACAAGGGGTGGTAGACCCTACTAGGTTGGCACTGGGATTTTATTCTATTGGCTATAGTAAGGAGGAGTTTCTTTCCCTACTAGCTGATTACAAAATAGAACATGAATACATCTCCGACCACTACTGTGTGCTACTGCCCTCTAGTAAAAACGGAGAACATCTTACAAGGGTAGAAAAATTATTAACAGAGATTTCACCTATTGGGGAAAAACTATCCTTTCCCCAGATAATTCCTGTAGGCACTATGGCAATGGGTTTAAGGGAGGCTTTACTATCCCCTAGACAGTTAGTAACTGTAGAAGAAGCTCTAAACCAAGTATCGGCACAGGTGGTAAGCCGTTGCCCCCCTGGTATTCCTATTGCAGTATATGGAGAGCTAATAGACAGCACCGTAATAACCAACCTAAAAACTTATGGCGTTCAGGAGATTTTTGTGGTAAAATAGTAATTAATACCATATTAATATAACTATATAGATATATGCTTAATAATAGATTTACAGAAGAAAGGAAAATGTTTTACTATGAAACTTGTAATTGCTATAGTATCTAATGACGACGGGGCTAAGGTGCAGGCAGCACTGACCAAAAGCAGATTTTTCGTTACCAAACTGGCTACAACAGGTGGCTTTCTACTATCGGGCAACACCACTTTAATTACAGGGGTGGAGGACGAAAAGGTAGATGAGGTAATTTCAATAATCACAAACCACAGCAAAAAGCGCACACAGGTGGTACCTTCTACAACAGCCTATAGTTCTGGCATGTACTCCTCCTTTCCTGTGGAGGTAAATATCGGTGGTGCAACTATATTTGTAACCGATGTAGAAAGATTTGAAAAGGTGTAATGTGAGCAGTTTAACCAGTAATAATCCAGTGCCCATTAGCCATAACACCCTAGATAATTTAAGGCTATTGGCAAAGGATGATAAAATCCCCCACGGTTTACTAATAACCTCTCCTAAGGGCATGGGTAGCCAGTATTTAGCATATGTATCAGCTTGTTACAGCGTCTGCCAGAATATGGTAGGTGCTGATTTCCCATGTTTAAAATGCCCTGACTGTGTTAAGGTATTTGGGAAAATCCATCCTGATGTAATGGTTTATGGAGATAGTGACACCCCTAACAAGGAGTATCTTATTGATAAAATCCGAGAGATACGCTCCTCGGTGCATATAATGCCTAATCAGTCTAAGTACAAGGTATATGTTCTGCTAAATGCCGATACCATTACCGACAAGGCACAAAATGCCATGCTTAAAATGATAGAAGAACCTCCTAGCCACCTGCGATTTGTGCTAACAGCCGAAAACCCTCAAAAACTACTGGAAACCATCCGTTCTAGGGTGGTAACCCTAACAATGGAGCCAGTGGCAAAGGTGGAGATAGTAGAGTATCTAACCAAGAGCTACCCTAATTTCTCCAGTGAGGAAATTCAGTCAGCTGCTAACCTGTGTAACGGCAACTACGGACGAGCAGTAGACATATTAACAGGACAACTACCTCAGCTAGAATATGCTAAGGATTTATATAATTATCTAGTAAATAACGATTGCTATAATTTTAATAGAATAGCCTTTAAGGTCTGCAAATCTGGTGACTTCAGGGTGGTTTTTACCTATTTAAAGGAACTTCTAATAAAAAACTGCCTAAAGACAAGGTCAAATCAAGGAATTTATCTCATTACACCATTGCAGGCAGTGGCTATTGCTGATATAATAGACAGTGGGATTAAAGAAGATTTCTTTAATATAAACAGTAATTTACTTAGCGCATCTATAAGCGCTCGAATATTTAAAACATATAATTAATGGAGGTATTCTGTGATAGAGGTAATAGGCGTAAGATTTAAAAAAGTGGGCAAAATTTATTATTTTTCCCCAGGAGATAGACAAATTCCAGTAGGCACCCATGTAGTAGTAGAAACTTCCCGTTGTATCGAATGTGGACAAGTTGCCATTACCAATCGTGATGTAGAGGAAGATTTAGTGGTAAAACCTCTTAAAAAGGTTATCCGTATTGCCACTCCAGAAGATTTAAAGCAGATGGAAAAAAACAAAGCCAAAGAAGCAGAAGCTCAAAAGGTTTGTTTAGCTAAAATCAAAGAGCATAAAATGGATATGAAACTAATTGATGTAGAATATACCTTTGATGGTAGCAAGGTGCTGTTTTACTTTACTGCTGATGGCAGAGTTGACTTTAGAAATCTAGTTAAAGATCTAGCCTCTGTATTTAGAACTCGAATTGAGCTACGCCAAATCGGTGTTCGTGATGAGGCAAAAATGCTAGGTGGTATCGGTGTATGTGGCAAGGCTTGTTGTTGCGCTACCTTTTTAGGCGAGTTTCAGCCTGTATCCATTAAAATGGCTAAGGATCAGGGGCTTTCCCTTAATCCAACTAAAATTTCTGGTACCTGTGGCAGACTTATGTGCTGTTTAAAGTACGAACAGGAAGCCTATGAGGATCTACTAAAGCGCACCCCTAAGGTAGGTGCTTTTGTAAGTACCCCTGATGGTAAGGGCAATGTTACTGAGGTAAACCTACTTACAGGTATGCTAAAGATAAACCTAGAAAAATCCCCAGACACAGCCCCTCGTATATTTAATAAGAAGCAGGTTAAGCTAATCCGAGATGGTGCTGTTAAGCTAACTGCTGCTGAGATTAAAGAGCTAAAGGGACTGGAATAACAGAAACTTTAACCACTATATTAATAGGCTCTTTGTCAATAGTTGGGGTAGACGATAAAAAAGAATATGAGTAGGTGGTGAAAGCCACCTGCTTTTTTGTTATGAGAAAAAGGGAAAGTTAGGAAAACATATGAAGAATACGATTTCTAAATCTGGAGAAATTACGATAGCCATAAGCATTACGCTTAAGGACTTTAATTTTGTTGTTACAGCCTTCAGTAAAACCATTAGTAAGATTGGAATTTAAAGAGTTAGATATGCCAACAAACCAGTTTTGGATAGTATTCGCAGCTTTAACGAAGTTGGGAATATTGGAAGATTGGGCAGTCAAAATCCAGTCAGCTAGAAGTTTTTTAGCTTTTAAATAATCTTTTTCACGGAGAATAGCTAGGAAATGTTCTTTTAAATAATGAGCTTGATATAGAGGAATAGAGATGTTAAGGATATTATTAACCCTTTGTTTATCTTCATCAGATAATGATTTAAATGTTTTAATCAGTAATGAACGAGACCTTTTAAAATAGATTCTATGAGATTTACAGTAAGCCTTTTGTTCCTGCTTTCTAACGGCTTCAAAAGCCCATATAACCTGTCTTATCCAGTGATATTTGTCAATAATGAGCTGGGATTTTTTAAACCAAATATAAGATAAATCAGCATAGCAAGACCACATATCGCTGATAAAATAATTGACCTTCTCTCTTTCCTGTAGAGAATATCCTTTGAAATAGTTGGTCAGATAGCCTTTTTGTCTGCTAGGAAGTATATCTAAAACTACCTTGTTAATAGGATCGGTTATTATACACTGGTATTTTTCACCATCAGTATTACCTTTAAATTCATCAATCGACAGTGCAGTAGGTAAGGACTTATTAGAATAGGATACAAGGTCAAAAATACGGACTACGGTGCTAACAGATAGATTAACCATCTTTGCTACACTGGTAAAAGAATGCTCTGTTTTAAGAGAATTAATAACATATGCTGATAGTCTATTAGTCATTCTACAGTATCGAGGTAGAAAAGTATTATTTTCTATAAATTTCTTACCACAATTATCACATCTATATCTTCTCTTGGATAGCTCTATGTAGGTATTCCCACCAAATGATGGGATATCCTTTATTATTTGTTTACGATAGTCATGCACCCTATCCGTCATTTCGCCACAGCTAGGGCATTTATGTGGCTTTCTTACTAATTTAGCTTTTATTATATTATTCCCATCAACTTTTTCAATATTATTTACTATTAGGTCTTGCAATCCTATTAGCTTTTCTGTAAAATGTTTGTAGAGCATATTCTGCCTCCTTTAATGGTTTCTTAGACAATTCCATTTTATCGGATTTTGGCATTTTATGCTCTACTTTTTTTATATTTTTTTAAGTAGGCTCTTTTCTTACCCCAACATTTATTATAGAGCCTATTAATAATATAAACTTATAGGGTAGTCATTCTTTTATTAGAGTGGCTACCTTTTTTCTTTAGTTCTTCGTCAATAGTTGGGGTGCCTCCTCTCACCAATTCACTCTAATATAATTTTATCCCACTACTTGGTAAAACCCTGCCATAGGATTTTGTAGGTAATACCACTTTCACCTAGACAGTACCATTACCCTATGAATAGTACCACTAGCCAAGGACAGTCCCACTGCCCAATTGTAGTGGAACAACGCCTTCTCAAAATGTAAATAATCGGGTATTATTGCCCCACCTAAAACTTCCAAGGCTTTTCTTTGTATCTGCTTTAGGTCATTTACAGCTTACATATATACAAACATCCCCACTGTAAAATCCCCTCTCCCATATCCCAAAAACACCCCAAAGAGGCTCTCTGTCCCACCACCTACTAAGGTCTTAGGTTTTAGGCAAATCGCTGTGTAAGTTAGGCTAAACAAACCGTTTAAAGAGCAAAATATACAAAGTTTTTTCAAAAAAAAGCCTTTTTAGGCCTAAAGTTCGTGGTTTTGGATTATATTTTCTCTTGATTTTTTTTAATATTGTGGTAAAATAATCTTAAGCTTTTTATAAGGAGGTGTTCTTCAATGGCTTACATTATTAGTGATTCTTGCATCAGCTGTGGTGCTTGTGAGGGCGAATGTCCAGTATCTGCTATCGCTGCAGGCGATAGCCAGTATGTGATCGACGCTGCTACATGTATCGATTGTGGTGCTTGTGCTGGTGCATGTCCAGTAGACGCAATTTCTGCTGAGTAATTTATTTAAAAAAGATAGCACAGGCTTTGCCTGTGCTTAGCTTTTTTTACAGCACCTATGCACAGGTTTTCCTGTGCTTTTACTTTAGGGTGACAGTAGCTCAGTGGATAGAGCACCGCCCTCCGACTACTCTGCTCAGGTGATGGCATGAGGTGGGAGAAAGGCTGTATTTATGTGGGTTTAGCCTTAAGTAAAAGCCAGTGGGAAAATGAAATGACTACTATTTGACTACTGATTTAAAAAGTTGATTGCTGCGTAATGCAATTTAAATATATATGTGCCCGTAGCGAAGCTGGATATCGCATCTGACTCCGACTCAGAAGAGCACCGGTTCGAGTCCG
>CAYJEQ010000056.1:0-18125 GCA_964369235.1 uncultured Oscillospiraceae bacterium
CTCCCTCTTAAATCACTTTTTGATGACTTTTGCGTGACGGCAAAAGTTATTGGGGTATTTGGTGTATAAATAGGCTACAGTAATAAATATATGGGGCAACGCCCCCAGCTGAGGTGCTGTGGCATAAGGCAGAGCAAATAACTAACATTAATCATCACCTACAGGGCGAACACATAGGTTCGCCCCTACATATGACTAGGTTAACATACAACAACCATTAATCACAAACCATATTACAAACCTGTGGCGTAGCCACTCCATAACTATTAACTATTCACTCAGTATCCCCTAACTCCCCTCAGATAAAAATGGGGAGTACATCATTATTGCTGAATTTTCTAGGACCAACCTTTCCTCTATTAGATTATCTTTACCATCAAATTCCTGTTGGTATAGCTGATTATATCTGCCATAGCCTCCCCAGTATTCTAGTTTCATCTGATGATTTCGCTCTACTATTTTAAAGGTGGTTGTAGGGGCTGTGGAGCATTTTATCTCGCCTATTAGATGCTCCTTATCTAGGTATACCACAAACTGATAGGTATCCTTAGTATTATTTGCAATCATCAAATCCCCATGAGGGTAAAAACAGGTTGCACCACTGCCAAAGGGCTGTGTCCTATTGGAATCTGGGAAAACATCATATCCGTGACGATGTCTTTCCACAATAGTTAGAGGTGTATGTATAGTCATCCAAAACAGTAGATTAGATAGCTGACATAGCCCACCACCTACCCCAGCAGTAAAGGTACCATTAGTAAGTACCATGCCCTCTTTATAGCCTTTGGCTTTGGTGGGTTTGCCGATTAGCTTCCAATAGGAAAAAACCTCCCCTGGTTTTATCTCTATCATATTTATCTTCTTTAGAGCTATGTTAAGATTTACTATTTTGTTTTCCTGCATCCACATATCAACATCTTTTAGCTTTCTTCTTAGTATAGTTTTATGAGAAAAGACCTGATAAGGGAGCTGGGTATCCGAAATAGTCCTTGCAAAATTTTTATTATTTTTTAGCCACATACATCTACGGAGAAATCCATAATACTGCATTCCAAAAAACAGCCTTAGCCTACTGCGATTAATGGGTTTTGTAATAGTTTTCACACTTATGTCCATTCCCTTCTGTTACTATGATGTCAGTTTTAATCCCTATAATTAACCACGCAAATAAAATCGATGGCAGTGCCATCGATTTTATTATTTGTATTATTTCTCGCTATTTTTTAAAGTTTTCATTGCCATGATAGTAGCAACTATAAAGCAGGCTGTGCCACCACATACCATTACTATAGCTGTGATACTCTGCCAGATTGGATCTTTTGCCTTAATTAGTTTAGGTATAACCTTGATTTTATTCATATAAATATTATTTCCTTTCTCGGTGTTTCAAACTATAGTCCTTACCCTGTAGGGCTATGCCTTAACCCTTGCCACTACAGATTCTTTCTTACTATTACTATACCTTCTTCTTAAGGAAATATCAACCCTATCTAGCTCAATATATAAATTATGTGGTACTGTTTTACCAATTAATTTATAATAATCTCTAATATCCTCAATTTCCACTGCCCAGCGATCATAGTCAATACTAAATAATTCCTCCATTTGGTCAGGGGTAATCTCTAAATCCTCTATATCTATATCCCATAGATTTGGCATGTAGCCAATAGGGGTTTTTACTGCTGTGTCCTCATCTTTGTTTTTACAACGGTCTAGTATCCACTGTAATACTCTGATATTCTCCCCAAATCCAGGCCATAGGAAACTCCCCTCATCATCAGTTCTAAACCAGTTTACATGGAATATTTCAGGGGCGTTATAGCCTAGCTTATTGCCCATATCTAGCCAGTGAGAGAAGTAATCCCCCATATCATAGCCACAGAAAGGTAGCATTGCCATTGGATCTCTACGGGTTACCCCAGTTTTGCCACTGGCTGCTGCTGTGGTTTCAGAAGCCATAGCAGATCCTATAAACACCCCATGTTGCCAGCTATATGCCTGATAAACCAGTGGTGCTAATTTGGCTCTACGGCCACCGAAAACTATTGCTGAAATAGGCACTCCATTAGGATTTTGATACTCCTTACTTAAACAAGGGCAGTTTGCCACTGGTGAGGTAAATCTAGAATTAGCATGGGCAGCTTTTACACTGTCATCAGTTACTGGATTACCCTGCCAGTCCAGTAGATTTTCTGGTTTGTTTTTGTCCATACCCTCCCACCATGTGGTGTTAGTATCACTGTTTAAGGCAACATTGGTAAAGATAGTGTTCTTTCTAGTGGACTCCATTGCATTGGGATTGGTTTTATAGCTAGTGCCTGGGGCAACTCCAAAAAATCCTGCTTCGGGATTTACTGCCCACAGTCTGCCGTCCTCACCCTGTCTAAGCCATGCTATATCATCACCTACACACCATACTTTATAGCCTTGTGAAGCTATTCCCTCTGGTGGAATTAACATTGCAAGATTGGTTTTACCACAAGCTGAGGGGAAAGCTGCTGCAATGTAGCTTATATCTCCCTGTGGATCTTCCACTCCTAGTATAAGCATATGTTCAGCCATCCAGCCTTCATTCTTTGCCATTGTGGAGGCAAGTCTTAGGGCTAGGCACTTTTTCCCCAGTAGGGCATTTCCTCCATAACCTGAATTAATAGAGGCTATGGTATTCTCCTCTGGGTAGTGGCAGATATATCTGTCCTCACTATTAAGACTGCCTAAACTGTGGATACATCTAGTGAAATCATCACTATCACCTAGCTGATTTAGTGCGTCTATCCCTACATGGGCCATTATATTCATATTAATTACTACATATTTAGAGTCGGTAATCTCCACACCAACCTTGGAAAAGTCCGACCCAACAGGCCCCATTACAAAGGGAATTACATACATGGTTCTGCCTTCCATTGCGCCACTGTAAAGCTCATTCATCTTAGCTTTGCACTGGTCTAGCTCCATCCAGTTGTTAATGTTTCCTGCTGCTTCTTTCTTACTAGTGGCTATAAAGGTTCTGCCCTCCACCCTTGCTACATCATCTGGGTGGGAACGGTGGAGATAACAGTTTGGCTGTAACTGCTGGTTAAGCTCTATTAGCTCACCCTCTATAAGACTTTGAGCAATAAGCTCCTGTTGTTGCTGTCTGGATCCGTCAATCCATACTATTTCCTTCGGTTTTAATAAATCTGCCATCTGGGTAATCCATTGCTTTAAGGTTTTGTTAACTGTCATGGTAGCATCTCCTTTTAATAAATTACATCATTATTATATAATCTCTTATTATAGCCCGTATAATTTCAAATTATGATATCGTATTTCTATTTAATTTAATTAATAGTATATCATATTCACTTATTAACACGAAATATATCATAGTATTTTATATAAATCAAGACTTTATTGTCTATTTATTTATTTTTCCTACATAATATATAGTTTTCTCAAAAAAAACCACCTAATAGGGGATAGTTTATACAAATTAAGGAAATCCCACCTGTGCCACCTATTACTCGGAAATTTTTATTGCAATATTTTAATGTTGTTTATATTTAGGTAGTAGATTAAATACATATTATATGTTATAATTAACATTGGTATATACTGCTAAACCTTAGGTTTGTGAGTGTTTATTATAATTTGTATGCCCACTTTTTCGCCACTGTGGTGGCAACCAAAAGTGATGGCTAATTATATCAAAATTCTTTGAATTTTTGATATAATACATCATGTATAGCTATGTAAATTTCCCGACCTATAATATATCCTAAGTAAAGGCAGTGATTACGATGAATATAGATATTAGCCCCATGTGCCAAGACCATATACAGGATTTAGTTGCACTGGAAGAACAGTGTTTTTCTAGCCCTTGGACTGCTGGTGGTTTTACTGCTGAACTAGATAATCCACGAGCTGTATTCCTTGTGGCTGTAGCTAATAATCAGCTACTGGGCTATATGGGATTTCACAATACTTTTGGTGAGGGATATGTTACTAACATTGCTGTATTTCCCCATCATCGTGGTAAAGGCATCGGTGAGGCTTTAATAAACAGAGCAATAGAAATTGTCCACAGCCTTAATATGGAGTTTCTCTCCCTTGAGGTTAGGGCATCTAATAGTAAGGCTATTAGCCTTTATAATAAAACAGGTTTTACCCTAGTAGGCAGTAGAAAAAACGCCTATGATAAACCCTGTGAAGACGGTCTTGTAATGACCTATTATATTTCTAAGGAAACAATATAAACTTAGAATTTAATCTTACATAGTAAAATCAGTAGAAAGGATGTAATAACCATGAAGATACTTGCAATCGAAACTTCCTGTGACGAAACAGCAGCCTCTATTGTAGAGGATGGCCGTTATGTTCTATCCTCAGTAATCTATTCACAGGTAGAAGAACATAAAAAATACGGTGGTGTAGTGCCAGAAATCGCCAGCCGTCGCCATACCCAGGAGATAGGAGATATCGTTAGTCGCTGTCTTAAAGAGGCTAGTTTAAGCCTATCCGATGTAGATGCCATTGCTGTAACAGCTGCCCCAGGGCTAATTGGAGCCCTATTAGTAGGGGTAAACTACGCAAAAGGCCTGTCCCTAGCCAGTGGTAAGCCGCTAATACCAGTACACCATATAAGAGGCCATATTGCCGCTAACTATATACAGTATCCACAGCTTGCACCACCATTTCTTTCTCTGATAATCTCAGGAGGTCACAGCCACATTGTACAGGTGGAGAACTACACAAAATTTAAGATTATCGGTAGAACAAGGGATGACGCAGTAGGGGAAGCCTTTGATAAGGCTGCTAGGATAATGGGATTTTCCTATCCTGGTGGGGTAAACCTAGACAAGGAAACCCAAAAGCGCCACAGTGACCCTAATATTGGTGGCAAGTATAAACTACCTCAACCTAAGGTGGAGGGTAGCCCTTATGACTTTAGTTTCTCCGGTCTTAAAACCTCGGTTATTAACCTAGTCCACAACGCAAAGCAGAAGGATTTAGAGCTGGATATAACCAGTTTGTGTTGTGATTTTCAGGATACTGTGTCTGCTATAATTGAGAAAAAATTAAAACTAGTTATGGAAGACCTACCTTGCGAAAAATTAGTAGTTGCTGGTGGAGTATCAGCAAATTCTGGAATAAGAGCCACCCTAGAAAACCTCTGTAAAGAGAAAGGTGTAGAGCTTTTTATCCCGCCTTTATCCCTTTGTGGCGATAATGCTGCCATGATAGGGGCACAGGCTTATTATGAATATTTAGCCGGTAATCTTGGTAATATGTCCCTAAATGGCAGGGCATCAATGGCTATAGAGGAGGATTTTTATGAGGGTAAATAGAGCCGATTGGATAAGCCATCCTATTGTTGATAAGTTTGTTGTTATGCCTTTTAACCACAGCTATAGCTCTAGCCAGTTTACACTAATTAAAAATGGTTTTAAACCCAAATCTATGGAGGATAGATGGTTTATCTATTTTATGGAGGATCGTCTATATCTACACCGTAGCTGGACAGGTAACTGCATCTACATTGTAGACTTTGACAGTGATGGTAATGCCACTAATCTAACCATAAATAATGACAGTACCAAACACACCTATGACCCAGATAAAGTATGTGATATAGTCACCGAGATTATAGACACTATACTGCTACAACCACCTAGTCCACCAATCCATTTTACACAGATAGATGAGCCAACTCCAGTGTACACCCTTGATCGTATTAAGGCTATGTACAACCGAGGTGATAAGCTAAAATACATCTACTTTAGCCAAGGCGAAGCCTCCCTAGATAATGAGGAAGAAATCACCAAAGACTGCTTTAGTCAGTGCTATAAAGCCCCCTTTAAACGAGGTGGGGTGTGGTACCAGTGGGCTATGCAGTATGTAATGGCACAGAAAGCACTGCTTTTTGATGATGAAAAGGCATATCGTAATATTATTAGAGCCGATAGCCTAGAGAGATGTAGAGAACTTGATAAAACCATTGCTAATTTCTCACAGGAAATATGGGAATTAGAGCGATATAAAATCGTAGTAGACGGCAACAGTGCTAAATTTAACCAAAATCCTAAACTTAAAGACTTCCTTATAAATACAGGCTATCAAATTTTGGTGGCTACTAACTGTGAGGATAAGGTTTGGAGTGCTTGTTTAGCTCAGGAAAATTCTATAGATAATCCCCACAACTGGACAGGGGAAAATCTACTGGGATTTGCACTGATGGAAGTAAGAGATATACTTATTAGCATGATGTAGGCTGTTTATAGTGTATATCTCCTATGTCATGGCTGACAAGCCTATGACATTATATACTTATTTCCATAATGTAGGCTGTTTATAGTAGTACCCTACTATAATACTGATTTTAATAATATAATCTATCTGTAGATATAAAATAAATGTAATTTTAAACCTAGGGCATACCCCTACAAACAAGAAAGGCAAGGCATATATGAATTTTTTACCCATGACTATGGAGGAGCTAGAGGCAACAGGGGTTACACAACCTGATTTTATCTGTGTAACAGGTGATGCCTATGTGGATCATCCTAGTTTCGGCATTGCGATTATCTCCCGTTACCTAGAAAGTATGGGCTTCTCGGTAGCTATGCTATCCCAGCCCTCTATGCGCCACAACAAGGATTTCACCCGATATGGTGCACCTAAATACGGTTTCTTTGTAACTGGTGGTAATATTGACACTATGGTTAATAACTACAGTGTAGCAAAGAGAAAGCGTGAGGAAGATGTTTACTCCCCAGGAGGTCAAACAGGACTTCGCCCTGATCGTGCAACCATCGCCTACACCAAAAAATTAAAAAACCTATACCCAGACAGCCCTGTAATAATCGGTGGGGTAGAGGCTTCTCTTAGAAGATTTGCCCATTATGACTACTGGGCTGACACTGTAATGGAGTCCATCCTAACGGACAGTGGCGCAGATTTATTAATATACGGTATGGGTGAACACCAGACCCATGATATTGCCACAGCTTTTAAAGAGGGTAAAACTGTAGAGGAAATGCGTGATATTAAAGGTATCTGTTATGTCTGTAAGCAGTTTGAGCTACCTAGTGACCATGTAACCTGTGGGTCATTTACTAAGGTTTCTGAGGATATGGTTGCTTACGCTAAGGCTACTAAAACTCAGATTGTAGAGCATGATCACATCTATGGTAAAGCCATTGTACAAAAGCAGTCCGATGACAGCTTCCTAGTACAAACACCACCATCACCTCCACTGGACACAGAGGAATTAGATAAGGTTTTTGCACTGCCATTTATGAGAGCATACCATCCTTCCTACCAAAACAGTGGTGGGGTAAAGGCTATTGAAGAAGTAGAGTTTTCTATTATGCACAACCGAGGTTGTTTTGGCACCTGTAATTTCTGTGCTATAACCTTCCATCAGGGACGAGCTGTAACCAGCCGTAGCCATGAGTCGGTAGTTGCTGAGGCAGAAAGTTTCATCGGCAAAAAAGGCTTTAAAGGTTATATCCACGATGTAGGTGGGCCAACAGCTAACTTTAGAGGAGCAGGTTGTAAGAAACAGCTTACTAAGGGATTTTGTAAGGATAAGAAGTGCTTAGGATTTAATCCTTGTCCATCTCTTAAATCCGACCACAGCGATTATCTGGATATGCTGAGAAAACTTCGCAATATTCAGGGGGTGAAAAAGGTATTTGTTCGCTCTGGTATAAGATATGATTATCTGTTACTGGATAAGGATTCTAGCTTTATGCAGGAACTGGTAGAACACCATGTAAGTGGCCAGCTAAAAGTTGCCCCTGAACATTGTAGTAATAATGTCCTTAAACACATGGGCAAACCTCCTATTGGCACCTATGAGAAATTCTCTCAGATGTTCTATAAAACCACCAAGAAACTAGGCAAAGAACAGTATCTTGTGCCTTATCTAATGTCTTCCCACCCAGGAAGTACAATAAATGATGCTATTGAGCTATCTATGTTCTTAAAGAAGAACAATATGCGCCCTGAACAGGTACAGGATTTCTATCCAACCCCTGGTACAGTTTCCACCTGTATGTTTTACACTGGGCTGGATCCAATGACTATGGAGCCAGTTTATGTGCCTAAAACCAGTGAGGAAAAACGCACCCAGCGTGCAATGCTACAGTATTACAAACCTGAAAATAAGCGTCTGATTATTAACTCTCTTATTAAGTGCAAGAAGGAGTATCTAATTGGTACTGGTAAGGATTGTTTAGTAGCACCTGATGCTAAATATATTCAGGACGGCAAGATGAAAAAGCAAAAAGAGCGCCAGAAACAGGAACACAGCCGTAATAAAAACAGCAAACCTCGTCGTGGGGCAGGTCGTCGTTAGTTTTTTGTTACTTTTATATCCATATCTGATCTAATATTATTTAATAGGGAGTTTTGCAGTTTTTTGCAAAGCTCCCCTAATTTACGAAAATAACTATTTAAAGCCTGCTGAACAACCCCAAAACATACTTATAGGTTTATTTAATATGTTTTTGGGTGTTTAGAAGTGCAAAGTTTTTAATCCATTATTATAAAAACTTTGCACTCTGAATTTGGAGTATAGCTCCAAATTCAGGCAGACTGTAAATCAATGCACCTGTTAACCTCAAAACACCCTTGTTTTGAGGTTAAATCGCCACAATATTGTGGCGACCTATAACTGTGTGCTAAGCACACAGTTATTCAGTAAGCATTATTTATAAGTGGGAAAGGCAGGCTTATACATGGCGAAAAAAAGAAGTCGAAAGAAGAAAAAAGAGCCAATTATGGTGGGATTTCGCTCACTTATATCGGTGGCACTGGCTTTTGCAGCTGGGATTATTGTAACCCTTAATGGAGTGTTAGAGATTGAGGGTATACCTACATGGCAGCAGCTTTCAGACCTTGCTACTACAGTATTACTAGGGGAGCAAACCTTTGAAACTGCACCATCAGAGGGAACTTTAGAGGTTCATTATATTGATGTGGGACAGGGGGACAGTATCCTAATTAAAACCCCAGAGAAAAACCTACTAATAGACGGTGGGGACAATAGCCAAGGGGAGGCTGTTGTGGACTACCTTAAAAATAACGGTGTACAAAACATTGACACCATTATTGCCACCCACCCCCATGCAGACCATATTGGTGGGTTGGACATTGTAGTGGATAGCATTCCCACCAGTAAGGTTATTGTACCTTCACTACCTAGCCGACTGGTGCCAGAAACTAGAACCTATGAAGACTTTATGGCTGCTATTTCTGATAACACCATTCAGCTAATAGAAGCTCAGGTAGGGAAGCAGTACCAAATGGGTGGTGGCGCAGTAATTACCATTGTTGGCCCCAATGGGGAATTTGGGGATCTTAATGATTCTTCGGTTATTACTAGACTGGATTTTGGAGAAAGCTCCTTCCTATTTACAGCCGACGCAGAACATGGTGCAGAAAATGCTATTATGGATAATAACATCCCCTTAGATGTAGATGTACTTCATCTAGGCCATCATGGATCTTCCACCTCCAGCAGCCCAGAATTTCTATCGATGGTTACCCCAATAATTGGTATTGCCTCCTGTGGTATTGACAACGAATACGGTCACCCTCACAAAGAAGTCGTAGAGCTAATGGGATCCTATGGAGAGATGTACAGGACGGATTTAGATGGTGATATTAGAATTATAACCGACGGAACTACCATTACAGTTTACCCAAGCAATGGGGAAGAACTATCAGTAGCAGCATAATCTCATTTACATATTGTAATATTTAGTGTGTTTAATGCTGATTGTATTTGATTTTGGGGTGGTTTTGAGGGTTGAGTAGAAAGGTGTAGGGGTTGTTGTTAGATATTAACCCAGTCCTATGTAGGGACAAACCTATGTGTTCGCCCTTAGGTGATGATTACAGTTTTCTATTAACTCTGCCCTAAACCACAGCCTTGTAGTTTGGGGCGTTGCCCCATACATTTACCACTGTAGTCTACTTATAAACCTAATACCCCAGTTACTTTTATCGTCAGATAAAAGTAACCAAAAGCTGAGTTAGGGAAGGGCTATATTCACCCTTCCCTAACGACCCAACCCAGAACAATGAGATTGAGAACTCAGTCATTAACATAGACAGCCATTCTCTTGACTCTTCTTTATACAACTGTCATTTGATATTACAGAGGTTTTTATTTCTGTAATAAAAGTCTTATCTTATCACAAATGATTATCTAGGACCCATCTAGGTTAGTGTGTGGTAAGGGGTGGGAATCAAAAGGAACTTACTCTAAGTTATAGCTGAGTGTATCCCCCTTTTGTCGTTTTAAGGGAGATTTTTAAGAGGGAGAATCGAAACTCCCTCTTAAATCACTTTTTGATGACTTTTGCGTGACGGCAAAAGTTATTGGGGAAGTGTGGTTTATAGACATCATTGGTAATATGTTGGGGCAACGCCCCCTGCTGAGGTGCTGTGGCACAAGGCTGAGTAAATAAACAACAGCAATCATCACCTCAAGGGCGAACACATAGCTTCGCCCCTACATATGAGTAGGTTAATATCTAACAGCAACCACCCCACAACCACTCACCATAAACCATATTACAAATATGTGGCGAAGCCACACCAACACCAGCCAATGGAATTGGGTGTATTCACTTTTCACTATCACCCCCAACATTATACAGAAAGAAGGGCTACCTATGGCAATTAAAGAACAGACTCCAGACTGTACCACCAGCCGAGTTAAAGAACTGGACTATGACACTAACCAGTGGATATATGAGCAAACCCCTGATAAACTATATCGTTACACCCTAGGCACCAAGGGAGTGCGCCCCCTTATATGCTTTGGGATAAATCCCTCCACAGCCTCTCCTCACAACCTAGATCCCACTGTGCGAAATGTAGAAGCCTTTGCTAAAATATGTGGCTATGATAGTTTTATTATGCTTAATCTCTATCCCATGCGTGCCACCAATCCAAACGCTATGGATAAGGAAGCCAATCTTATAGAAATAGAAAAAAACCTACAGGCTATGGAGAGAATTTTTGCCCTAGGAAATTGTGATATATGGGCAGCATGGGGAACACTTATTACCAAGCGCCCCTACCTAAAGGATTGTTTAAGGGATATTGTAGCCCTTACTAAAAAATACAACTGTAACTGGATTACAATAGGTAGTCGCTCTAAAGCTGGCCACCCCCACCATCCACTATACCTAAATAGAGAAAATCGCCCTGTGGCTTTTGACATTGAGGATTATCTACAGACATTATAAATAATAAGGATTATATCCTTTGTGGGGCTTATACTTACATATAATCTAGTATAATTTTATCTAGGTAGTATTCTATATAAATCTAAATAGCTTATCTATTATATAGAAAAATCTATATAAAACTTCTATTTAATTCCTTTTTCAGGATAATTTGTTATAATAAGCTATAGATTAGCATTGTGCTTTTAGGTAGGCTCTAGCACAATTCATTATAACAACATATAAGAAAGGACTATATATTATGAAGTATAAAATAGGTATTGACCTTGGTGGTACTTGGGTTAAAATCGGCATTTTAGATACTGAGAATAATTTCCTAGATAAAACAGAAATCCCCACCCATAACAACCGTCCTTGGCAGGAGATTATGGAAGATATTGCCTTGGCTACTAAGGAGCTTTGTGACAGCCTTAATATTGACCTAAGTAGCTGTAGTGTAGGGGTAGGATGTCCCGGCACTATAGATAATGGAGTGGTGATTTTTGCAGGTAATTTCCTTGATATGGTAAACGCACCTGTGGCACAGGAGCTTTCCAAATTGCTACAAACCCCAGTAAAACTGGAAAATGACGCCAACTGTAGTGCCCTAGGTGAGTTTATCTGTGGTGCTGGCAAAGGCTATAAAGATATTATGGTATTTACCCTTGGTACTGGGGTAGGTGGTGGATATATTAAAGACGGGGAGATATTTAGAGGCTTTAAAAATCAAGCTGGGGAGTTTGGTCATATGACATTACAGCTAGATGGTATCGGCTGTAGCTGTGGTAAAAGAGGTTGTATGGAAAGCTATTGTAGCGTTTCTGCTTTGATTAAGTCTGCTGTGCGAGGCATTAAAACCAACCCTAGATCCACTATATTTAGCCTAGCTGGTCATAATCTACTTAGGATAGATGGCAAGGTAATTTTTGCTGCTGCCAGACAGGGGGACAGCTTTGCCCTAAGTTTACTAGATGATTTCTACCGATACCTAGCCCATGGGATTATTAATGTGGTAAATATATTTGCCCCTGAGATTATCCTTATCTCCGGTGGTATCTCTGCACAAGGGGATTTTCTAATAAACCCTGTTAAAAAATATGTACAGGAGAATTTCTTTGGCAATGAGTACCTAAGCCCCCCTATTATAGCTACTGCCACTTTAGCCAAT
Source organism: uncultured Oscillospiraceae bacterium (assembly GCA_964369235.1). Classification (GTDB taxonomy): domain Bacteria; phylum Bacillota; class Clostridia; order Oscillospirales; family Ruminococcaceae; genus CAYJEQ01. The sequence continues at coordinate 12,397 of CAYJEQ010000056.1, forward strand.
GACGCTGGCATGGTAGGGGCAGCTAATCTATAATAATATATAGTATATTCCAGTTACTGCTTTGGTTGTGTGGTAAACTACTAAAGCTTGCAACTATTTTGTTTTTGTGATAGAATAGGTGGTACAGAGTAGGAAAACCTGCGTAGCCATTATAATAATGGCATAGTGTCCTGTGAACGGGGAGTTGTCACAGGAACGAAAATTTTATTGCGGTAGGTTTTTCGCATCCCGCTGTACTGTAGAAAACTTAATACAAAGCCCTTTTTACAGCAGTGGAGCATAATGGACTGAGAAAGGAATAACTATTTATGCACACACAAAAACAAAAATTCACAGCAAAACAACTTACCCATCTGGCTATGCTTATTGCAATGGAGGTTTTACTCTCCAGATTTCTAGCCATACCCACCCCTGTTACCCGAATTAGCCTAACATTTATACCCTTAGTAGTGGCTGCCTATCTTTACGGTGGTACTTCTGCTGCCATTGTAGGTGGGGTTTCTGATGTAATATCTGCCACTATTTTCTACGGCAGTGTCCACATTGGCATGACAGCAACAGAGGTTCTTCGTGGATACATCCTAGGGCTTATCCTATACCATAGCCACAGCCTAGGAAGGATTATTATTTCCACCCTTCTTACTGGGGTGCTATGTACCGTAGTCCTTAACACCTTCTGGCTGGCACAGCTACAGGGAATAACAGGTGGAGAGCCTTTAATTGCCCTTGCAACCAGTAGGATTTTACAGTTTATTGTAATTAGCATAGTTCAGTCGGTACTTATGGCTGTAATACTGCCTCAACTAAACAAAACCATCAGACGACAGGTTGCAGTCTATTAATTATAATAAACATACATTATAAATATAAAATACATACACAAATATAAAACTACTCTGTAAATTTAAGGAGCTTTTCCGGTGGTGAAACATTGGCAAAAGCTCCTTTTTCTGGTTCTATGGCAAGTGTTGGGGTACTGTCCCTCGCCATCGGCGAGGGACAGTACCCCAACAGAATTTTACCCCAACAATTAATATAGAGCCCTTTTTCTTTGGTTCTTTATCAGTTGCTCGGGTAAAATACTGATTATTACATTTTGCATTTATATAAATTTGTGGTAGAATAGTAGGGTAAAGTTTAAAAATAAAATTTTAAAACTGCAAGTTTTGAGGTTTTTCACTGGCAGGGAGTGAAATTTTGCTAATGCCAGTTTACTGTCAATGCAAAATCGCCTAAAACATTGCAAACCAAGAGAAAGGAATACTAATATGAATATACCAAACTGTCCAAACTGTGATTGTGATTACTGCTATGAAGATGTAAACCTAATAGTTTGCCCAAACTGTGACAACCAGTGGTCACCAAGCGAAAGCTCCTCTGAGGAAAATGTAATAAAGGATTCTGTAGGCAATGTGCTACAGGACGGAGATACTGTTTCTGTGGTAAAAACCCTAAAGGTTAAAGGTGGTCAAGGAGACCTTAAAGCCGGCACTAAGGTAAAAAACATCCGTCTACTTTACGATGCTAAGGACGACCATGACATCGATTGTAAAATAGATGGTTTTGGGGCTATGAAGCTTAAATCTTCTGTGGTTAAAAAAATCTAATAATAACTTTACTGGGAGCAGCTGTAGTTGTTCCCAGATTTTTTACAAAGGAGTGGCTCTTATAGTTTTAAATACCTATTGAGCCTATATAGATATGCAGAAAAAAGTATTGGACTTTACCCAAAATAATAATTTTAATTGTGATATAACCACCCGTTATATGGATTTAGTTAGCGAGGTAGGGGAGCTAGGTAAGGAGCTTATTAAAGCCACCGACTACGGCACTAAGGATTTTGCCATTACCTCTAATACTAAAAGCGAGGTGGGGGATTGTTTATTTTCACTACTGTGTCTTTGTAATGATTTAGGAATTTCCTCAGAGGAAGCTTTGGACTTTGTGCTGGATAAATATAAATCTAGACTTAAATAGAATGGTATGTAATAGTGAATAGTGTGGGAGATTTTCATCATAGCAAATAGCTATTACCTCTTACTTACTACCTCTATATATTATTTATGTTGACATATTTTATTTAATAGTGTATATTATATTGGTTGTATTTTTCTGGATTATGTTATAAATTTTAGTATTAATACAGTAAAAAAACAGTGTTGTATTGACTTTTATTACAAAAATATAACATTAATATCTAAAAACCACTATTATGCCTTGAAATTAAATAGGAAATATATTATATTTTATAGAGTTAATGATTAATAAAGACATTTGTCCTATTAATCTATATTATATATCTAATAAATACACTACATAGTTATTAACCTTACAAGAAGGATAATATAAAACAAACAACGAATTTTAGGAGGTTACTCTAAGATGAAAAAATTACTTACAATTCTACTTGCATCTGTAATGGCTCTATCTGTTACAGCTTGCTCTAGCACAGAAACACCTGCTTCTTCCACAGCTAGCGAAGGTGGCGACACTTCTTCTACTGCTGCTGAAAGCACACCAGAAGAAACAACTGACGCTGCATTCTCTGCAACAATGGTTACTGATGTTGGTGGTGTAAACGACCAGTCCTTTAACCAGTCTGCATGGGAAGGCCTACAGGCTGCACAGGCTAACCTTGGTATCAATGTTTCCTATGTTGAATCCAAGCAGGAAGCTGATTACGGCCCTAACCTAGATAGACTTGTTGACGAAGGTCACAACATTATCTGGGGTGTTGGATTTATGCTAGAAGCTGCTATTGCTGATGCTTCTCTAAAGAATCCTAACCAGCTATACGCTCTAATTGACTCAGTAGTTACAGATACTCCTGAAAACACAATCAGCGTTCTATTTAGACCACAGGAGCCTTCTTTCCTAGTTGGTTACATCGCTGGTAGAACAACAGAAACAGACAGAGTTGGCTTCATCGGTGGTATTGCTGGTGAAACAATCGGCCAGTTTGAATACGGTTTCAGAGCAGGTGTTGCTCACGCTGCTGCTGAACTAGGCAAAGAAATCACAGTTGATGTACAGTACGCTGACAGCTTCTCCGATGCTGCTAAGGGTAAATCTATCGCTCTAAAAATGTACAGCGACGGTTGTGACATCATCATGCACGCAGCTGGTAATGTTGGTACAGGTCTAATCGAAGCAGCAGTTGAAACAGACAACTGGGCAATCGGTGTTGACCGTGACCAGAGCTACCTAGCTCCTGACCATGTACTAACATCTGCTATGAAGCTTGTTGGTAACGCTATGGAACTTGTAACAACTGATGTATACAACGGCGAAAACCTAGGTGGACAGACTGTTTCCTACGGTATTGCTGAAGGCGCTGCTGGTGTAGCTCCTACATCTGATAAGAATGTTGCTGCTGATGTTCTAGAAGCTACAAAGGCTATCGAACAGCTAATCGTTGACGGTACAATCACACCTCCTGATACACAGGAAACACTTGATGCATTCATTGCAGCACAGTAATTATTAATAATTAAAGGCAATGTGAGTTTTCTCACATTGCCTTTTTTGTGGTTCTATATCAATTGTTGGGGTACTGTCCCTCGCCAAGGGCGAGGGACAGTACCCCATATAATTTCACACCAACATTTTGGAAATAACCTTTTTTGTTTGTTGTAGGTTGGGGGTGCTGTTATATATTAACCCAGTCATATGTAGGGCTGATTTTGTCTAGTAACTCAGCCTTGTGCCACAGCACTTCAGCTGGGGGCGTTGCCCCATACATTTATTACTGTAGCCTATTTGTCTGCCTAATCCCCCAATAACTTTTGCCGTCACGCAAAAGTCATCAAAAAGTGATTTAAGAGGGAGTTTCGATTCTCCCTCTTAAAAATCTCCCTTAAAACGACAAAAGGGGGATACACTCAGTTTCTAACTTACAGCCAGTTCCTTTTGATTCCCCCAGAGCATTTCCCACCTTTACTTTTTCTATAATATTTTAATTCAGTAGATGGGTGATTTTCACTTTCACTTAGTTTTCGTCATAACTGTAATGTAATCTTACTGACAGGGAGAGAGTTGTCTTAGATAAATGTTAATTAGAAGATAAGATTTTTATTACATGAGCCAAAACCCCTGTAATTTCAAATAACAGTTGTATATAGAAGAGTCAAGAGAATGGCCGTCTTGGTTAATGACTGAGTTCTAAATCTCATTGTTCTGGGTAGGGTTGTTAGGGAAGGGTGAATATAGCCCTTCCCTAACTCACCTTTTGCCTACTTTTGCGTGACGGCAAAAGTAAGGTGGGGTATTTGGTTTATAAGTAGACCACAGTAATACTGCTATGGGGCAAAGCCCCCTGCTGAGATGCTGTGGCTTAAGGCTGAGTAAATAAATAAAATCAATCACCGACTAAGGGCGAACACATAGGTTCGCCCCTACATATGACTGGATTAATATCTAACAGCAACCACCACACAACAGCTAACCATAATCCATATTACAAATCTGTGGCGTAGCCACACCAACACTTTTCACCAGCCAATGTAATTGGATGTATTATCTTGAATAAAATCCCATAATAGCCTATAATAAAACCTAGGTACAGGTGATTACCTGACCTTACTTTGTTATGGCTGTGGGTTAATATAATCACCTAATATAGAAAACACCAAGAAAGGATTAACATTTTATGGATATTAATAACTTATTCTCCCTAGAAGGGAAGGTTGCCTTAATTACTGGAGGCAATCAGGGTATTGGTTTTGCTATGGGTAGGGCTCTGGCTAATGCTGGGGCAAAAATCGCCTTTTGTAGCCAAAGTGAAAACAGCAAAAACATAGGCATAGAAAGCTATCAAAAAGAGGGTATCACAGCTTTAGGATATGTTTGTGATGTTACCTGTGAAAAACAGATAAAAGCTATGATAGATAATATTAAAACCAGTGTTGGCAGTGTGGACATACTAATAAATAACGCTGGTATAATTAAGCGTCAACCTATGGAGGAGATGAGCAGTGAGGATTTTAGAAGGGTGGTAGATGTGGATCTAGTAGCACCCTTCCTACTGTCTAAAGCAGTTATCCCAGATATGAAGCTGAAAAACCAAGGCAAAATTATAAATATCTGCTCTATGATGAGTGAACTTGGCAGGGAAACAGTTTCTGCCTATGCAGCAGCAAAAGGTGGCCTTAAAATGCTTACTAAAAATATCTGCTGTGAATATGGTGGATATAATATCCAGTGTAATGGCATTGGCCCTGGATATATTGCCACTGAGCAAACTGCACCACTTCGCCAGCCACAGGCTGATGGTAGCCCCCATCCCTTTGATAGCTTTATCCTATCTAAAACCCCAGCTGGCAGATGGGGAACTGCGGAAGATTTAATGGGGGCTACAGTGTTTCTTTCCTCTAAGGCATCGGATTTTGTAAATGGACATATCCTCTATGTAGATGGTGGTATCCTTGCCTATATAGGGAAGCAGCCTTGATATATAAATAATCTCCACTATGTTCCGATTATTTATAAGTGAATAGTTAAAAAATAATAGTGAAAAGTGTAGGTGTGGCTTCGCCACATTTATAAAATAGAAAATCGCAGATTTTCACATAAGTTCTTAACTATTACTTCTTACTTATTACCTTTATATTATGCTTTACATAATATAAATAATAGTGAATACACCCAATTGCATTGGCTGGTGTAGGAGTGGCTACGCCACATTATTAAATATATTTTGCCTTAGCAAAATACTATAACTTTTCATTCTT
>CAYJEQ010000057.1:0-18016 GCA_964369235.1 uncultured Oscillospiraceae bacterium
GAAAAATTTAAATTATTTATAATATAAATAAGGAAGGTGGCACAATATGTATTCAGTAATTGATATTGGTTCTAACACCATTAGACTATCGGTGTATAAAAAAAGAGAGAAAACCATCTCGCTGATTTTTAACAAAAAGACTATGGCAGGGCTGGTGGGATATGTAAACAAAAAAGGCTATATGTCCCCTAGAGGAATTCAGGTAGCTATTGACACCATTAACAGCTATAAGCAGATACTGGAAAATATCAAAATCAGCAATGTATATGTTTTTGCCACTGCCTCCCTTAGAAATATTAAAAACACCACCGAAGCAGTGACAGCTATAGAGGAAGCCACAGGTTATACAATTGATGTGGTATCTGGCGAGTTAGAAGGTAGATATGCCTTTATTGGGGCTACCTGTTTACTGCCTTTAGATCAGGGCATGGTGGTGGATATAGGTGGTGGTAGTACCGAGGTGGTAGCCTATGACAAAGGAGAGATTGTAAAATCCATCTCACTGCCTATAGGCTCCCTTAACCTATATAACAAACATGTAAAGAAGATACTGCCCTCCTCCTCAGAGCTAGAAGATATAAGAAAAGATGTAAAAGACATCCTAAAAACCCTACCTATAGGAGGGGATTTTCCCATACTATGTGGTGTAGGGGGGACGGTGCGAGGTATTAGCAAAATAAGCAATCACCTAAATGAAACCGACACTAAAACCATTACCCCACAGCTACTAGCAGAGATTATTTCCCATATAACAGGGGATAAAAAACCAGCTACAAAAACCATGTTAAAGGTACTTCCTGAGCGTATCCACACCATAATACCAGGAGGTATTATACTGGAGAGTATTGTGGAGAAATTTGGTTGTGAGGCAATTACTGTAAGTAGTTATGGCGTACGAGAAGGCTATCTATACACTAAACTTTTTTCTGATATATAATTATAATTTAACATAAAAAGGGAGGTATTAGCTTGTTACAGGAAAACAAAATGATGTATACCCAAAATCGTGAACTATCTTGGCTAAAATTCAATGAAAGAGTATTAGAAGAGGCAGCTGACCCCCTAGTGCCTCTAATGGAAAGACTTAAATTCATATCAATATTCACCAGTAATTTAGACGAATTTTTTATGGTAAGGGTGGGAAGCCTATTTGATATTATTAGCTGTGGAGATCACTATCGTGATAGCAGATCCAACATGACAGCAAAGGAACAGCTTGATAAAATCTACCCAGCAGTAGCCCCCTTATATCGACAGAAAACCAAGGTTTATGAACAGGTTAAACAAGGCCTTATAAACTATGGTGTTTACTCCCTTAACTTCTGTGAGCTGGCTAAAAGCGAGGTTAAATTCATTAAGGAGTACTACAAGGCAAATATTAAGCCTATACTATCTCCACAGATAGTGGACTCCCTACACCCCTTCCCCCATATACCTACTAAGGATTTATATATCTTCGCTCTGCTTAAACATAAAAACGACACCATTCTAGGGGTACTACCAGTGCCTAAAAGTCTACCTGAGGTAATATTTCTTCCAGGTAGCGATGTAAGGTTTATCCGAACTGAAAAGGTGCTGTACGAATATGTTGCCGACGCCTTTGGCAAGTATGAGATACAGGAGAGAAACTGTTTATGTATTACAAGAAACGCTGATATACAGGCAGATAGCGAGAGTTTTGACAACGAGCAGGATTTTAAGGAAACTATGAAAGGTCTACTTAACAAAAGGCGAAAACTGGCTGTAGTTAGACTGGAAGCCAACTACAACATGTCCCTTAAATTCTCTAATATCCTCTGTGAGAAGTTTGGTATAACCACCCAGCAGATATTTGTGTCCAGCAGTGCTTTAAAGATGAACTATGTTTTTGATATTATGACAAAACTGTCCACAGTACAGCTTAAACAGCTTACCTATCCTAGTTTTGCCCCTGCTCCTTCCGCAAGCTTCGACCCAGAGGAAAGTATAATAAAGCAGATAAAAAAACAGGATAAACTGCTATTCTACCCCTTTGAGAGTATTGATAGCTTTGTACAGCTTATAAAGGAAAGCTCCACCGACCCCAATGTTATCTCCATTAAAATAACCATCTACAGACTGGCGAAAAAGGCAAAAATTGTAGATTACCTCTGTGCTGCTGCAGAAAACGGCAAAGAGGTAACGGTAGTAATGGAGCTTAGAGCTAGATTTGACGAGCGTAATAATATCGACTGGTCGGAGAAGCTTTCCGAGGCTGGTTGTAATGTAATCTACGGTTTTGACAGCCATAAGATACATTCTAAAATTTGCCTAATCACCCTTAAGGAAAAAACAGGTGTAAGCTATATTAGCCATGTAGGCACAGGGAATTTTAACGAGAAAACCTCCGAGCTTTACACTGACTTCTCCTTACTTACAGCAGATAGTCGTATAGGCAGTGACTGTGTGGAACTGTTTAAAAATATGTCCATTGGCAATATTGGTGGGTACTACAACCATCTCCTCGTTGCCCCTTTACAGCTTAAAGATCCTGTTCTAGCACTTATTGACCGAGAAATATCCAAAGGCAGTGAAGGTAAAATTTTCATTAAGATGAATTCCCTTACCGACAAAGCTATTATTGATAAATTCACTGAGGCTTCTATGGCTGGGGTAAGTGTTAGGCTAATAATAAGAGGTATCTGCTGTGTCCTGCCACAGATACACCCAGAAACCACCAATATACAGGTGGTAAGTGTGGTGGGAAGATTTCTTGAACACAGTAGGGTTTATTCCTTTGGGGATCATGAGGATCAGGTTATCTATATTTCCTCTGCTGATTTAATGACACGAAACACCGAAAAGCGCATTGAGGTAGCTGCCCCCATCTACGATAAAACTATTAAAAATACCATTAATGACATAATGTCCATTGTGTGGAGTGATAATATTAAAGGCCGTATGCTCATGCCTAACGGTAGCTATGTCCGTAAGGATATGGATATGGAGCCTGTGGACTCACAGGAGTATTTTATTGAGTTATATAAAAACGCCCACAGAGAAAAACCCAAGGAGAAAAAACCTAAGGGATTTTTCCGTAGAATTTTTGGTATTATCTCAGCACAGGATTAGTGTATACAAAATTACCATAAGATGGGTTGTTATCTAGGGGCGAACCTATATGTTCGCCCTTAGGTGTTGATTGTTGTTAGCTAATAACTCAGCTCTAAGTCATAGCATTATTATAGTGGGGTAATCACTGTTATGTGTTTATTAAGCCCTAAACCACAGCTACAAAGCTGTGACTTAGGACTGAGTTATTAGACAACTTTACTCTTACCTAGTAAAGGTAATCGGGTGTATTCACTAATAAATAATCCCAGTGTAACGGAGATTATTTATAAAATCCTTACTACCCTAACAATTAGTATATACACCAAATACCTACTCCAGCTTATCTAAGAAAGGAAGCCCCTACATATGGTAAAAAAACAAAAGAAAAAAATCAAAATAGCTGATCTAATCTTAACATCCCTCTCATTCGCCTGTGGTCTGTTTATAGGATTTTATAACATTACCCAATCTGACTCCCTCTCCTCTAAATTAATAATGCTTTTACTGTTATCTATAGCCATTTATCTACAGCTTATTATCCACGAAGGAGGACATCTAGTCTGTGGATTAATTAGTGGTTATAGTTTTAACTCCTTTAAAATAGGTAATCTTATGTGGGTAAAAACTGGGGATAAAATCAAACTTAAACATCAAAAGATTGTAGGTATGGGTGGTCAGTGTTTAATGGCTCCCCCTGATTTAGTAGATGGCACCATGCCCTTTGTACTGTATAATCTAGGTGGTGCTATAGGAAACCTTATATCAGCTATTATCTGTTTTGGCATTTACTTTTTAGTAGGTAATGGCAGTTTACTAGGAGACTTTCTATTTGTAAACGGGACTATAGGTGTTCTCTTTGCCCTATTAAACGCAGTCCCTCTAAAAGCTGGTATGATAGCTAATGACGGTTATAATCTCCTATGCCTTAAAAAAAGTAAAACTGCTGTTTACTCCATTTGGGTACAGCTAAAATTATCCCAGTTTCTCACCACGGGAAACCCCCTTAAAGATATCCCCTCCCACTGGCTATACCTACCAGAGGCTGAACATAAGGACAATGTAATGACCAGTAGCCTTGGGGTATTCTACGCCAATATACTACTGGATAAACATGAGTTTACTAAGGTCTTACAGGTAATAGACATCTTATTTAATGAGAATTACGCCATAACAAATCTTCACCGATTACTACTTACCTGTGATAAAATCTACTGTAATCTACTACTGGATAAGCCTATAGAGGATCTATACACCCCAGAGCTAAAGAAGTTTATGAAGCAGATGGGTGGTTTCATCTCGGTTATACGCACCCAGTACGCCCTAGAGCTGTGCTATAATAATAATCCAGAAAAAGCAGAGAAAACCCTAGTAGCCTTTGAGAAATCCAGCCGTAAACATCCCTATAGTGGAGAGGCAGATAGCGAAAGAGAGCTAGTTGATATTATAGCTAACCATTACAGTAGTAAGGCTGTAGGGTAGTACATATAAAGGATTTCTCATGAGAAGTTCTAATTTTAAATTACAAAAAACACTTGAAATTAAGCATAACTGCCTAGTTCAAGTGTTTTTTATATTATAAGAATATTAAGTTATTTAATCAAATATTCAGGTCAAACTAAATATTATTCTGTCTTACCACATCGTGGATAAATGTCAGACGATATTCAATAGCTAATTTATCATTATCTGCTACTGTAAAGTAGTATGTAGTAGGATTTGTAAGGCTTTTTGCCTCTATGGTGTTTAGGGCTTTATTTGTAGTAAATGTAATTGTTTCACCATTTTTCAGAGCGTATTCAGTGCCATTTACAATATACTTTAGCTTACCTAGTTTACCTTCATTTGCTTTAACTCTTGTAAGGGTAATCTCAGCTGGTACTGATAGGACGGTATTTTCTACCTGTTCTGGATCTTGATTTATTAATTTGTCACATTTCTTTTTGTATTCTTCCATTATAACAGCATACTCTTTATCTGTAAGTTTATTAATCATTACATTACTAGTTAAAAACAGTCCAATACCTACAACAGCAGCTATAATAGCTTGTATACTGCTTTCTCCTGCACCTACTCCACCAGTTAAAACTAGTACTGCCATAGCAAATTCACTATGTTTATATCTATAATTTTATATAAAATCACCAATAAGACAATACTTACTCTAACATACCTATTTATATATGTCAACAAAATATCCCTCTGCCACAATGATATTGTAATTTAATTGATAATCAAACTTTACCCACTGATGTTTTTATGAAGTTTCACCTAAATGCCCATACCTAATCCACCTCTACACTATCTCCCCTATCTTCTTTGCCATCTTTGCTAGGTGGGTTTTCTCTATTACTATTTTACGGTTTTCCTTCTTTATATACCCCTCCTGCTCCAATCGGTCTAGGTATCGGTATAGTGTCCTTAGGTTAATGTTTAATGTATTAGCCATCTTCTCCCTATCGGTATTTATAGTATGGGGTAGCTTTTTATCGGTACAGTGGTTATGTAGATAGATAATAAGATTTTCTATCCCACTGTATAATAGGGTGTTTTGGTTTTTTGTGGCTGTGCTTGATAGTAGCTTTGCTAAATATCCAGCAATAAGTACCGACAAACCACTGTGCTCATTCATAGACTCCTTAATATACTCAGCAGAAAACTGCAAGGCAATTACCTTGCTATTTGCCACCACCACTGCCTGATAGTTATCAATAGAAGCCAATGTTTCATAGAGTCCCAGTAGCTGGGCAGGGTGAAGCTCCTCCACTATAACTGCCTTTCCTCTAGGGGAATATTTTATAATATTGCACTGACCTTTAACCGTTAGTAAAATCCTATCCACCCCATCGCCAAGCTGTAGCATGGTTTCCCCTTTTTTATAGGTTTTTATGGTGGCTTTGGTATTGGTAATTAGGCTGTTAATCTCCTCAGTGGATTTATCTGTAAACTCACCCTTAAATATACTATCAAATAAGCTATATAGTTTCATTTTTCTAGTGAACCTTTCTTATTTTAGCCTTAGAATTTCATCGACAATAACTGACTTACCTTGTTATAAATTACGAAGTTTTTCTGTCTACACTGTTAGACTGTACAAAGGACTGCAAGACAAGGAGCCAAACTTGCAAATAAACGAATAATAGAAGGCTATATGAGAGAAATTTGCAAGTTTGAAGCGACACAGCAAGCATAAATTTACACATATTTTGTGTAAATTTTGCGATTGCAGTTTTTTGTGCAGTCTAAGTGATACCTAGCACTGAGTGTAGGCAGAAATTACGAAGTTTTTCTGTCTACACTGTTAGACTGTACAAAGGACTGCAAGACAAGGAGCCAAACTTGCAAATAAACGAATAATAGAAGGCTATATGAGAGAAATTTGCAAGTTTGAAGCGACACAGCAAGCATAAATTTACACATATTTTGTGTAAATTTTGCGATTGCAGTTTTTTGTGCAGTCTAAGTGACAAATGTCATTTAACACAGTCTTATTATATGCTAAAATTAACTTAAAATCAAGGAGTAGTTCCACTGTAGAACACTCTGTTACAAATCGGTTTACTGTTTTAGACAAACAGAGAAAAAGGAATGGAAAGTATTATGGATAAATTAAAATTCTTAGAAACTCAGGCAATGACTATTATTAAAGATTCTACTTTAACCCATGAGCAGACAATGATGAGACTGTCCAGTCTTGGTATGAATATTCTTGACACACCTAATGTGCCAGAAGGATATTCCCAGCTTAAGGAAAAGGGTATTCTTTGTGATTTATTTGAAGGCAATGCACCTTATGTGCCAAGATACATCCTACCTGACTATGATGTATTTATGAAAAATGGTAGTGAGTTTTTAAGAATGGAAGCTCCTACTAATCTTCTTGACGCAACTTCTGCACTGCTGATACTTTATAAACATGTGCCATCTGTTACCCACTTCCCTGTTTACATTGGTAGACTGGATAAACTGCTACAGCCATTTTTAACAGGTGCTGATAACGAAAAACAGATTATTAAAAACTTCCTACTACAGATAGATAGAACTATTACCGACTCTTTCTGTCATGGTAATATTGGCCCTGAGGACAGCAGAGCAGGTAGACTTATCCTTGAGTGTGAAAGGGAGCTACAAAACTCCACACCTAACCTAACACTGCTATATGATGAGGATTTAACCTCTGATGAATTTGCTGCTTTCTGTGTAGAGTCTGCACTGGACTGTGCTAAGCCTAGCTTTGCCCACCATAAAACCTACACTAAGGAGCTAGGGGAAAACTACGGTATCTCCAGCTGTTATAACGGTTTACCTACCTGTGGTGGTGCCTTTACCCTAACAAGAATGCGCCTGTCAAACATTGCTGAGGACAGTAGTAACCTAGAGGATTTCTTCCAGAATAAACTTCCTTTTGCCATTGATACAATGCTAAAGTTTATGGATGTTAAGATTGATTTCTTAGTAAATGAAACCCCATTTTTCCAAACTAACTTCCTAGTTCGTGAAGGTATGCTATCTGCTGATAGATTTAACGGTCTATTTGGTATGGTTGGCCTTAATGAGTGCGTAAACACCCTAAGAGAAAAGGAAGGTCATGGGGATAAATTCGGCTACTCTAAGGAAGCTGACGCACTGGGTATCCAGATTATGGACTATATTCAGGATAGAGTAAATAATCACACAAACACCCACTGCCCATACTGGGATAATAAATTTATGCTTCATGCACAGGTGGGAACAGATTTAGATGTAAACACCTCACCAGGAACAAGAATTGCCATTGGTGATGAGCCACTGGATCTATATGCCCATATTAGACAGGCAGCACAGTTCCACAAATACTTCCCATCAGGCACAGGGGATATATTCCCATTTGACTCCACAACAGTAAAAAACCCAGCAAGTATCGTTGATATTATCAAAGGTGCTTTTAAGGTTGGTATGAGATACTTCTCAACATATACACAGGATAGCGATGTAATTAGAATTACAGGTTATCTGGTTAAGCGTTCTGACATTGAGAAACTTTCCCGTGGGGAAGCAGTGGTAAATGACACTGTTGTACTGGGAATGGGCAATGTTAACAACAGCAAAACCTACGAGAGAAAAGTTCAGAAAATCTAAGGAATTTCTGATTTTTCTAAGAAAGGCAAGGCATTAACTATGACCTATGGACTGGTAAATAAGATTATCCCCCACAGTGTAGTAGACGGTGAGGGCAATCGCATGGCAGTGTTTTTTCAGGGATGTAATTTTAACTGTATCTACTGCCACAACCCAGAAACAATAAATCATTGTAACCACTGTGGCAGTTGTGTAGATGGCTGTCCTGTGGGTGCTTTATCCCTAGAGGAAGGTAAGGTTATCTGGAATAAGAAAACCTGTGTAGATTGCGACAACTGTGTTAAGGTCTGTCCAAATCTATCCTCACCTAAGATTACTAAGTACAGCCCTGAGGAGTTAGCAGAAATCGCCTGTGACCAGATACCCTTTATTAGTGGGGTAACCTGTTCTGGTGGGGAATGCACTTTACAGTGGCAGTTTATCGCAGAATTTTTTAAACTGGTTAGAGAAAAAGGCCTATCCACACTTATTGACACTAATGGTGGTACCGACCTGTCTAAAATGGGGGAGCTACTAGAAGTTTGTGACGGTGCAATGGTGGATATTAAAGCCTTTGACAGCACTGAGCATCAGCAGTTAATCGGTGTAGATAATGACCTTGTAATAAGAAATATTATCTACCTAGCATCAATAGGAAAACTTACTGAACTGCGTACAGTATGTTTATCCCATATAGACAATCTAAATACGGTAAAAAGTACACTGGAACTAATTAAAGATACTGGAGCACTACAAAACCTTACCTATAAGATTATAGGCTATAGGGATTTTGGGGTACGCCAGCAGTACAAACACCTAAAAGCACCTACTAATGATGAGCTGGCTACACTGGTAGAGCTGGTAAAATCCTACGGTGTAAAAAAGGTAGTACTTATTTAGATTGTCACACTTACCTCTTATAATAGATCATAGGCGATGTGAAGATGATGGCTTCACATCGCCTATGATGTTTTAGCCACCCACACTCTAAGGGTGATTAGTTGTTTTTAATAGATATTATTTGAAAAATCCTAAGAAATTATAATAAATCATAGCTATTTAATTATATAAAATGCTGTATTTTATGGGATAAACACAACTACTTATGAATATTTATATAAAAATTAAATTAATAGCCAATTTATGGCTGATTTTAATTGATTATATAGGCTGTTTTTTGATATAATAAATAGGTATGGCAAAATGCTTTGTATAAGTAGTGATTGGAGGCAGTTAGCTTGAAAAGGAGTTTCAATTACATGAATTTATTCATGTTCTAGTTTTCCGTTTTTCAGTCATTATAATACTTACAGGAAACTTTAGGAAAGGAATGAACATTTTATGGATGTAAATGTAGGCGATATACTTATTATGAAAAAAAACCATCCCTGTGGTGGCAATGAATTTCTAGTGCTAAGATCGGGAATGGATTTTCGTATTCGCTGTAATAAATGCAGTCGTGAGATGATGGTTCCAAGGATTAAAGCCGAGAAAAATATCAAATCTGTTATAGCAAAAGATGCTGGTGGCTAGGTACAAAGTAGATAAATTATTATAATATAAACCCGTCATGTAATATGGCACCAAGAAAGGTTGGCAAAGAATGTTTGACAAATTAAAAGAAGTTGAGAATCGTTATGATGCAATTAACGAGGAACTAATGAACCCATCGGTTATTAACGATACCAATCGTTACAAGAACCTAATGAAAGAGTATAAGAACCTAACTCCACTAGTAGAGAAGTATCGTGAGTATGCACAGGCTAAGAAGGCTATGGAAGAAGCTCGTGAAATGCTGGACGAAGGTGGACTGGATAAAGATTTTAAAGAGATGGTAGAGGAAGAATATAAGACTAATCAGGGTCTTATTGAGGACTTTGCAGCAGAGCTAAAAATCCTACTACTACCTAAGGATCCTAATGATGACAAGAATATCATTGTGGAAATCCGTGGTGGTGCAGGTGGGGACGAGGCTTCCCTATTTGTAAACTCACTATTTCGTATGTATAGCATGTATGCTGAGTCCATGGGCTGGAAGTCAGAAGTCCTATCCTCTAACCCTACTGAGCTAGGTGGATATAAGGAAATCAGCTTCTCCATTGATGGTGATGGTGCTTACTCCAAGCTAAAGTTTGAGAGTGGTGTCCATCGTGTACAGCGTGTGCCAGAAACAGAAACACAGGGCAGAATACATACCTCCACAGTAACAGTAGCTGTACTGCCAGAAGCTGAGGATGTAGAGGTAGAAATTAACATGACCGACCTAAAGATTGACACCTACCGTGCAGGTGGTGCTGGTGGTCAGCATGTAAATAAAACCGAGTCTGCAATTCGTATTACCCATATTCCATCTGGAACTGTGGTAGAGTGCCAGGACGAGCGTAGCCAGCATAAGAACAAGGATAAGGCTATGAAAATTCTTCGTTCAAGAATTTACGAGAACAAGATGAGAGAGCAGAACGAAAAAATCGCTTCTGAGAGAAAGCTACAGGTAGGTACAGGGGATCGTTCCGAGCGTATTAGAACCTACAACTACCCACAGGGACGAGTAACTGATCACCGTATCGGTCTTACACTGTATAAGCTAGAGCAGGTGCTAAATGGTTCTCTAACAGAAATGGTAGATGCGTTAAATACATTTGATCAGGCAGAGAAACTTCAGAGCAGCGAGAACTAATGGAGGTATCTTCATTGTTAGATAGAGAAACCAAGGTAGTAATCCCCAGTGTTACTGGAGAGGGCTACCATATCCCACAACAGGTAATAGACTGCTTAAAAGATGGTGGCACTGCTATAATCCCTACAGAAACCGTCTATGGGCTTTCTGCCAATGGGCTAAGCAGTAAGGCAGTTACCAGTATATTTACAGCTAAGGGCAGACCATCGGATAATCCATTAATACTCCACATCTCCTCACTGGATATGTGGGAAACCTTAGTGGAAGAAATCCCAGATAAGGCACTAAAATTAGCAAAGCATTTCTGGCCTGGCCCTCTTACAATTATACTAAAGAAATCCCCTTTAGTCCCAATGGAAACCTCTGGGGGACTGGATACTGTAGCTGTGCGAATGCCTTCCCACCCAGTGGCACTATCAGTGATTAAGTCCTGTGGCTTACCACTGGCAGCACCTTCGGCAAATATATCTGGTAAGCCTAGCCCTACTAGGCTAGACCACTGCACCAAGGATATGATGGGCAGAGTTGATTATATTATAGATGGTGGCAGTTGTGATTTTGGCGTGGAGTCCACTGTTATTAATATGGTGGGAGATACCCCTATTATCCTTCGTCCTGGTGCTATTACTGGTGAGGAAATATCCCAGTTACTAGGTTGTCAGGTCATGGTAGATAATGCTGTAACAGCACCACTATCACAGGACACAGCCCCTAGCTCCCCAGGGATGAAATACACCCACTATTCCCCTAAAGCACAGGTTATACTAGTAGATGGTAGTCTAGCTAGTTTTATAGATTATGTTAAGGATAATAATGCCACAGGGGTATATGCACTGGTTTTTGATGGGGAGGAGGAGCTTATGGACTGCCCTACAGCAAGCTATGGCAGTGCAGTAGATTCCCTTAGCCAAGCAAAACTACTTTTTGACGCACTGCGTAGCTTAGACCGAGATGAGGTTAACACTATATATGTCCGTTGCCCTTCCAAAGAAGGCGTGGGACTAGCAGTGTATAATCGACTTATCCGAGCAGCAGGATTTAAAACAATAGACCTAAATAATTAGATAAAAGTGAGTATGCTTATATTTTGCACCAACTAATGTAATAGGGTTTATTCGCTTTTTACTATGATTTTTCACTCCATGTATGGTACATGGCTATATAATTTGTTTGGAGGGATGAAATTTGAACAGCTTTATACTTGGTTTAACAGGACAAACAGGAGCTGGTAAAAGTACCGTAGCAAGGTTTTTTAAGGAAAATAACATCCCAATAATAGATGCAGATCAGATTGCACACAGCGTTATAAATGACGAGAAACAGTGCCTTGCAGATATTGTTTTGGAGTATGGAATATTCGTACTTTATGCCAACGGCACCCTTAATCGTAAAAAACTAGCAAAAATCGTATTTTCCGATAAGGATAAATTAAAACGCCTTAACCAGATTACCTTCCCCTACATAATTGCAAAGATTAAAAGCACCATTGACCAGCACAAGAAAAGCGGCGAAAGTCTAGTTGTACTAGACGCCCCTCTTATGTATGAAAGTGGCGCTGACAAACTTTGTTCCACTGTGATTGCAGTAATTGCTGATGCGGATATTCGCATGAACAGAATACTTATCAGAGATAGGTTAACCGACGACGAAGCAAGAAATCGCATTAACAGTCAACATCAGGACGATTTCTACCGTAGCAGGGCTGACCATATACTTATAAATGATGGCAGTATTAAGGAATTAGCAGTAAGTCTTAATAACTTGCTGTCTAGCTTGGAGATGGAATGATAACTGGTAAAAAACCTAAAAGAAAGAAACTTAACCCCTTTGCTGTAATACTCTCCCTAGTGCTAATTACCACCTTAGGTATTGGCTGTGGGTACCAGCTAGTAAGCACCCTGTATCCCATAGCCTACAAAGAGGAGATTATATCAGCCAGCCACCGTTATGACCTACCACCACAGCTACTATTTGCCTTAATTAATGCAGAAAGTAGTTTTAATCCAGAGGCAGTATCCCCAGCTGGGGCAAGAGGACTTACTCAGATTACCTCCGATACCTTTGACTGGATAAAGTGGCGTAAGGGAGATAATAGTGACACTGACTATGATGATATATTCACCCCAGAAATAGCTATAGACTATGGGGCTTATCTATTGTCTTTACACCTAGAGGAGTTTGGCAGTATAGAAAAGGCGCTTATTGCCTATAATGCAGGCAGAGGCACCCTACTATCATGGTTAGAGGATGATGAGTATTCACAGGAGATAGATGGTGTATCTATAATACACACCATACCCTATAAAGAAACAGCAAACTATGTTGATAAAATTCTAGATTCCATGGAGATATATAATTTTCTATATGGGGTTTAGCTTTATAAATAATAAATAAGTGATGAAAAGATGTTTAGTTTGGAACAAAGCTTCAAATGTGGATTTATTCATGTGGGAGTTATTGTGATTTTCGGAAGGTATCCAACCGAAAATTTGCCATCAGAAAAACTGCTGACAAAATCACACAAACATCAAGAAAGGAATGGTATTTTTATGGAAAAATCAAAAGGACAGCTACTTCAGGAAGAACTAATGATTAAATCTAAACATGCTTGCGAACTTCTATCTGATGAGGAAATCGCTAATATCGACCTATTTAACGAGGGTTATAAAACCTTCCTAGATAAAGGTAAAACTGAGAGAGAGGTAGTAAACTACACTATCCAGATGCTAGAAGAAAAAGGCTTTGTTCCTTTTGTAGCTGGCACCAACTACAAGGCTGGGGATAAAGTTTACCTAAACAATCGTGGCAGAGCATTAGTATTTGCTACAATTGGTACTAGACCACTAACCGATGGTGTTAAGATTCTAGCTAGCCATATTGACTCTCCAAGACTTGACCTTAAGCCAAACCCACTATACGAGTCCAAGGAAATCGCAATGCTAAAAACTCACTACTTCGGTGGTGTTAAGAAATACCAATGGGCAGCACTACCACTAGCGCTACATGGTGTTGTTATTAAGAAAGACGGCACAAAGATTGAAATTTGTATCGGCGAAAATGCTGGTGATCCAGTATTCTGCTTTACCGACCTACTACCTCACCTAGGCAAGGATCAGATGACCAAGCCTGCAACAGAGGTTATTAAAGGTGAAGACATGAATGTGCTTATCGGTTCCCGTCCATTTAAAGATGACAAGGCAAGCGATAAGGTAAAACTTAATATTATGAACATGCTATTTGAAAGATATGGCATGGTAGAAGCTGACTTCCAGTCTGCTGAGTTAATCCTAGTACCAGTGCAAAACGCTGCTGATGTAGGACTTGACAGAAGCATGGTTGGTGCATACGGACATGATGACAGAGTGTGTGCATACACATCTATTATGGCATCACTAGAAAACCTAAATCCTGAGTACACATGGGTAAATGTTCTTGCTGATAAGGAAGAAACAGGCTCTAATGGTGCAACAGGTCTACAGGGCAGATATATGGAATACTTTATCCATGATCTAGCAGAAGCTGCTGGTGTAACAGGACGCAGTGTAATGAGCGCATCTAAGTGTTTATCTGCTGATGTTAGCTGTGCATATGATCCTAACTACCCAGAGGTTACCGAGCCAACTAATACAGCATACCTAAATAAAGGTGTAGTAATTACTAAGTACACAGGACACAGAGGTAAGGGCGACACTAATGACGCTACAGCTGAGTACATGGCCTATGTAAGAAACTTCCTAGATGAAGGTAAGGTTATCTGGCAGACAGGTCTACTGGGCAAAATCGACCAAGGTGGCGGTGGTACCGTTGCTAAGTTCGTAGCTGAGTACGACATTGACACAGTGGATCTAGGTGTACCTGTACTATCTATGCACGCACCTTTTGAAGTTGTATCCAAGATTGATACATTTATGGCTTATAGAGCTTTCTCTGAGTTTATTAAAGCTTAGTTAAAAGCCACTTTGTAAAATTATTGGGGTGTATTCCCTCGTCAATGGTGATGCCAATGGTGAGAGGATACACCCCAAGGTGATTTTATAAGCCTAGCCACCCACACCCTATACCCCAACAAAATTAATATAGTGATAACATCTTTTATTAAATTATAATGTATAATTAATACTTACTGAATAACTGGGTGCTAAGCACACAGTTATAGGTCGCCACAATATTGTGGCGATTTAACCTCAAAACAATGGTGTTTTGAGGGTTATAAATGAATTCAGAGTGCAAAGTTTTTATAATAATGGATTAAAAACTTTGCACCCTGAAACACCCAAAAACATATTAAATAAACCTATAAGTATGTTTTTAGGTTGTTCAGCAGGCTTTAATTAACTGGATTAAGATTTATTACTAACATAGAAAGGCAGGGTCATAATTATGGAAGATTTAAAGATATTTTTAAAGCTTTTTTCCACTGGACAGGTTCTGTCAGGGAATTTATCAATGGCAAGTGGTGACACCTATAATAAAGGTAAAATTACCCTAATGGACATAGCTGGTGAGATTAAATATCAGCTAGAGCTATTTACTGCTAAACAGGCATTTCATCAGAATATCTCTCTAAGTGATATAGAGGAGAAAATAGAGGAGCTACTAACTAGCCAGTTTAAGCAGTTTAACTTTACTACCTCCACCCATAGCTACTCCCTAAAGGTAACTAAAAAAGGCAAACTCCTCTCTAACAAAAAGAAACTTGCCCAAGCTATAGAAAGCACCCCCAAAAGCCACAACCGACAGAAGGAATATCTTCTTAAAGAAGGCAGTGTAATACCACCTTTAGTGGATTTAGGGGTATTTACTAAGGAGGGCAAGGTGGTAAACTCCATGCAGGATAAATATCGCCAGATAAATCGTTTTATCGAGTTTGTGGAAGATGTTATCAAGGAGAAAAACTATGAAAGTCTTAACATATTAGACTTTGGTTGTGGAAAAAGCTATCTTACATTTATCCTTTACTACTATCTAACCTATGTTAAAGAAATCCCCACAACTATTATCGGACTGGATTTAAAGGAAGATGTAATAGATAAATGCAATAAAATCGCTAAAGGTTATGGTTATGATAAACTGTCCTTTGCCTGTGGAGATATTGCCCAGTATAAGGATAGTAGTAATATAGATATGGTTATTACCCTTCATGCCTGTGATACAGCTACTGACTACGCCCTATATCATGCAGTTAATCTAGGTGCTGAGATTATAATGTCAGTACCCTGTTGCCAACATGAAGTTAACGCTCAGATTAAAGGCAGTGTTAATAGCATATTTACCCGATATGGCTTAGTCAAGGAGCGTATGTCCTCTCTAGCTACTGACAGTATAAGGGGAAATCTACTACAGCTTGCTGGTTATCACACCCAGCTAATGGAGTTTGTGGATATATCCCACTCTCCTAAGAATATCCTAATTCGAGCAGTAAAAGGGGAGGTAGTAGCAGAAAAATCCCAGCTTAGGGCTGAGATTGATGAGTTTTGTAGTTATTACAAGGTAGAGCCTACCTTAAAGAAACTTTTTACTGAAAAAGGCATTATCTAAAACCAATACATAAAGGGGGTATACTGTGCCAGTCTTAAAATACAATAAAAAAAGGCTAGGTGCCACCTTAGGGTTAATTCTACTAGGGCTACTTTACTATGGGGTAGTTTCCACCTTAGGCTTTGGTATCCCCTGTGTATTTGAGTTTATAACAGGACTTAAATGCCCAGGCTGTGGCATAACAACTGCTATAGTTTTTCTATTACAAGGGGACTTTTCCTCTGCCTTTAGGGCTAATATAGGATTATTTATAGTGCTTCCACTGCTTATCCCTGTGGTAATACTTAGTTGGTACAACTGGATTTTACTATATGGTCACAAATTAAATAATCAAAAATTATTGAACTGCCTATCAATTATCTGTGTAATACTACTAATGATTTGGTGGATAATTCGTAATATATTGACATTATAAAGGGAATTATGTAATATATTAAAGTAAAGATATTTATAAAACTCACTAAGAAAGGAAGAAAATAATGAATAAGAATATCGTAACCTGCGTACTACTTACAATAGTAACTTGTGGTCTTTATGGCATATACTGGTGGTATACAATTCATGAGGAAGCTATGAAAGTTAATCCTCAGGAAATAACACAGTCCTTTGCAATCTCCTACCTACTATCCATTGTTACCTGTGGAATTTATATGTTCTACTGGCAGTACAAACTAGGTAGAGCATTTATGCCTATTAACGGTGGTAAGGATAACTCCATACTATTTCTAGTTCTTTCCCTATTTGGATTACAGATTGTTAACCTTGTAATCATGCAGGAAGACATTAACAGAGCAAACCCAGTTTAATCCCATGATTTAATACATAATAAATGTTTTTTATCAAAAATAGGGGTATATTCTTTCACCTACAGTGATGGAATATACCCCTATTTTATTAGGTTCTATAGCAAATGTTGAGGCACTGCCCCACAGAATTTCACCCTAACAATTAATATAGAGCCTTTAATTATACCTTTGTATTTATTAAGCTCATAATAAAGGACTATCTACTGCTCCCTTAGGAGATGGTAGATAGTCCTTTTTACTATATTATTCCTCTGTGTAGTTTACAGGATACTTAGCAAATATCTCTTTTAGCTGATCCCATGCCTTAGCAGAGCCGTAGTTGTCTGTTAGGATAAACATAAACTCCACATCAAGTTTACTTTGCTCAGCTACTATATCTTCGATTACTGTTAGGCTTACTTCTTCTCCATCAATTACATAGCTGTCTTCCTCTACTAAAATAGTCATGGAGGAAATATCAGGCTCCTCTTCCTCTGGCTGGGAGGCTTCTACAGAGGCTTCTGTTGAGCTTGTTGCCTCACTATTACTGCCTATTACTCCCTCTCCTGATCCCAGTAGCCCAAAGCCACCTCCAAAGAAAAACAGCGCCAGCGCAATAATTAAAATAATCAATATAAACCCAAAAAACTTCTTCATAAACATCCTTCTTTCTTTACTTTCATTTATCTAATAATTTTATCCTAGCCACCCACACCTTAATCCGAACCAGCCTAAACACTGAGCATATTCACTTCTAGCGTCGTTATCCTCCTAGCCAGACGAGAGTATGCCGTCGTCCTCTGCCTAGCTACAAGCGAATATGCTTGGTGTTTAGGTCGCAGATTTTATG
>CAYJEQ010000058.1:0-17446 GCA_964369235.1 uncultured Oscillospiraceae bacterium
GCAAGCTCAAGAGATGGATTGTATTTGCCATTTTCAATAGAACTAATAGTTTGTCTGGAAACTTTCATAAGCTTTGCAAAAGCATCTTGGTTAATACCATTTTGTTTTCTCAGTTGCTCTAGTTTATTATCCATTCCATTACCTCCATTTGTCAAGTTAACTTTATATTTATATAATACCATAATGGTAAGGAAGTGTCAAGTTTCCTTTACAATATAATTATATCAGCCTTTGATTAAGAAACAGAAAACCCAGTGTATCGCTACACTGGGTTTTATTATAGGTTATATATTGACTACTGGCTTACAGTATCTTCTGTAATTTCTTCTTGTGGAGAAACAGTAGGCTCTGGGGATGTTTCAGGGACTATAACTTCTTCTTCAATAACAAGGGGCTTGTTAGCACCATCACCAAAGTGATTATTATCAAAGGCAAATACATCAAGGATTGGGCCTTCAATATCATAGTAACTAATAGTTGCACTTTCACTATCTAGAGTTAAAGCAAGCTCATCACTAATACGACTAGGAACGATGAAAATCTTATCTTCATAACCTTCTAAAATTAGCTTATACACTGTTTCACTACCGTTAAATTCATCGGCAATTCTTAGTATATTAGCAGTTATGGTTTTCTCAATACTAGAAGTATCTAAGTCAGGGGAAGATATGCCATCATCTTGTATAATGCGCTTGTAATCTGCTAGTGCAGCATCAATAGTTTCCCCAGTACCAACAGAGGAGTAACTAGAAACCGATACAAATGCATACTGCTTAATTAATCCTTCACGGTCTTTAAGTGTCATAAAGTAAGTTGGGTTGCCATTAATATTTAGTATAATAGGGAAGGACGCATAATATTCAAGATGCTGTACTTTACCCTGAGCAGAGCTTTGTGCAGAGCTTTCTGTAGCGCCATTCATCTGGTATAGTATAGGTTCTTTTGTAACCATGTCAACCATCATAAATCCAATAGCACTTTCGTCCTGCCCAACACTGGTAAGTCCTGTAAACAGATAGCATCTGCCATCATTATAAACGATAGCTTCACCATGGGAAGGCTTGTACTTATCTTTATCAGAGAAGTTAAATATACCATGAACATACTGGCCTTTATTATTAATCTGATTAACAATAAACTGCTCAGGCTGAACTCTATCAACCCACTCTGGGATACTAGCCATATCATATATACCTGTTTCTCCAGTGCTAGCATTTAGAGTAATTACACCAGTAGCTTCACCTAGGGCAAAACCTGCTTGGTTTTTATAGGTTGTAACTACCCAGTATGGCTGGCCACTATCATCAAGCTCAAAGGAATAGTCGGTAATTCCTGTAAATGGTGCAACGGTTAGCCTTAAGTATCTTTCTAGGTCAAGGTGTAGATAGGAATTATAATGATACTTAATAGGGAAGCCTTCCACATAGTCTACATCGTTTACATTAGTAGCAGATACAACTATATAACCAGGGGTACCTTCCATATTATTAATCCACTGGAATATACCAGAGTGGTGCAGAGGTACTACCCAAACTAGTTCGTTGTTGTTCATCTGGATTGTTGGCTCACCTAAAACCACCTGACTACCTAATGAAGCACGCTCACCTAATTTTTTATCAGCTAGATTTAAAGCTAGATCGCGGTCTACAATAGGTATCTGATTAGTATCAAGTACCTGAATATCAGTAGAGAAAGTCTTAACCTCTGGCTCTCCTAACTGGTCACGATAAGCTTTCCAGTTAACTATTGGTGAGGATATAATAATCATAACTACAAAGTAAATCCATGGTAGAAAAAGGGCTACTTTAATCTTCTTGGAAATAGGCTCTCCAGGTGTAACTAAAACTCTACCTGTAGCTTGGTCAACGGAGAATTTAGGGATTAACTGCCCAAACTTTATCATTACCCACCCAGCAATATAAGCAGTAACTAGGGCACACCAGAAAAATGCCCCCTCTGGATATAGGGGATTAAGATTAATTGCTTCAATAACAAAATAAAGCAGAGCTATAATTGTTATAGCTACAAAAATTAGATATTTGTGTTTCATCAGTTTTTTCATATAAAATATAACCTTTCTAAAATATAATTTTATAGTATCTTTGCTGTGGGGATATAAAATATAATAAACAATAATGTGTTTATTATATCACAGATTAATGGACAATTAAAGGGTAATCTTTGAACAAATAACACAATTTAACAATTAGGACAAGTTTGTAATTTATGGAATTTACTTTTACTTAGATTAAACACTGATGTAAAAGCCATACTAATTTATGCAGATAGGAAACTATCTAGTAGAATAGTAGGTGAATATTATTAACTATTGTAAAGTTTCAATAAGTGGTATAGACACAGCAAAATTACCACTTATTAAAGAAAAAGAAAAGCGTGAACTTTTGCTGAGAATGCGACAGGGTGACATGGACGCTAGAGAGCAGCTAGTAACAGGTAATTTAAGATTAGTATTATCAGTAGTGCAGAAGTTTATAGCTCGAGGAGAAAATCCAGATGATTTGTTTCAGGTAGGGTGCATAGGACTAATAAAAGCTATTGATAATTTTAATACTGAATTAGATGTAAGGTTTTCTACCTATGCAGTGCCAATGATAATTGGGGAGATTAGACGATACCTAAGAGATAGTAATACCATAAGAATAAGCCGTTCTACAAGAGATATTGCATATAAAGCAATGCAAGCTAAGGAAAAATTAACAAATCAGCTAGGTAGAGAGGTAAAAATTGAAGAAATATGTCAACTTATAGAACTGCCTAAGGATACAGTAGTACTTGCATTAGAGGCTATAGTAGATCCAATATCATTATTTGAGCCAGTGTTTTCCGATGAGGGAGATACTATATATGTGATGGATCAGGTAGGTGATAAAGCAACAGATTTAGATTGGATAGCAGAGATTAATATAAAGGACACCATTAATCAGTTTAATCCTCGTGATAAGAGAATTTTAGCGCTGAGATTTTTACATGGTAAAACTCAGATGGAGGTTGCCAAAGAAATAGGCATTAGCCAAGCACAGGTATCAAGGCTTGAAAAAAATGCCATTAATAAAATTAAAGAAGGTTAAAGCTGTAACTAAGCTTAAAGTGTAAATAAATTAAAAGAAACTGACTTAAATGGTAAAAATCATTTAGGTCAGTAATTTTTTTAGGTTACATAAGAATTTGAGGAAGTTATAGGTAGTTTTAATTGGATTTTTTAAATAATAGTTTGTTTAAATTAATATGATTTAATGAACTAAGTCCGTTTAATAATACAGGAAATTATATTGATTTATAGTTATAAAAGGGAGGTGATTTTTTATAAGCCTATTTCGCTAAATCAAAATTTAGCGAAATAGAGGTGGTAGCTTTAATCAGTATACAAAGGATATCTTAAGTTTTTGATTTAATCCACCAATATGATAACTTTATACTCACTTATAATTAATATATCTAATGCTATTATCACTATAGTTTTTATAATTGTGCATTGTTTTAAATTAAATTATATCCTTTACTTAAGCTATGCTTTCCTACTATCTAAATATCCAATCTTTATTATATGTACTATACAGGCAAAATCCTTATGAACACAACATATATTAGATACTGTATTAAAATATATGATTTATATAGTATTATAGTAATATTATTGTAAATGGATCCTCTAAAACCACATAGAATTTATCTAGACTCAGGTTAGGCGAAGTTATAACCTTGTTTAATATTGTAGAAAGAAATAGTAGTAAACCATCTTCTAAAAAGGGTACAATTAAGGGATAAATGCACTAACTATGACATTTATCCCTTATATAAACCTGTATCATTGTAATACTAGAGCATCTTGCGGTTTTACTTAGCATTAATTCTAACTATGATTTTGTTAAAATATTGACAATTATGTTATTTTAATAGATTTTACTTATCTAACCAACTATTAATAATATCAATGTGAGATTTTACTGTAGATGGTGCTGGGCCACCTATGACTAGTCTATCATTTACACATTTTTCAAGATTGATTGCAGCATAAACCTCATTATCAAATATATCTGATAATTTATTGTATTCTTCCAGTGGTAGAGTTTCCAGCGTCTCTCCCCTTTCAATACAGATAGCTACTAGCTGTCCTGTAATCTTATATGCATCTCTAAAAGGCAGACCTTTTTTTACAAGATAATCAGCACAATCTGTAGCATTTATAAATCCTCTAGCAGCTGCATTTCTCATATTTTCCTTTAATACCTTTGCTGTGTCTAACATTGGTATAAATGTTTCTATACATAGTTTAACTGTATCAATAGAGTCAAATACAGGGGGCTTGCACTCTTGCATATCTTTGTTATAAGCTAGTGGAATACCCTTCATCATAGTTAGAATATTCATTAGATCACCATATACTCTACCTGTTTTGCCACGGATAAGCTCAGCAATATCAGGGTTTTTCTTCTGTGGCATTATGGAAGATCCTGTAGAGAAAGCATCATCTAACTCGATGAATTTAAACTCCCATGAGCACCATAGGATAATCTCATCACTAAACTTTGATAGATGCATCATTATAATTGCTATAGCAGATATTGCCTCAATACAGTAATCTCTGTCAGAAACACCATCAAGGCTATTTAGAGAAACACTGTCAAAACCTAGATGTTCCTTTACCATATCTCTATTAAGAGGATAGGTTGTCCCAGCTAAAGCACCACTACCTAAAGGAAGTACATTCATTCGCTGAGAAATGGATTTTAAACGCTCTACATCACGATAAAACATCTCGCCATATGCCATTAGGTGATGAGCGAATGTTATAGGCTGTGCACGCTGTAGATGGGTGTATCCAGGCATTACTGTATCCAGATTAGCAGCAGCTTTATTTGTAATAGTTTTAATTAGGTCTTTAGTTAGCGCTATAATTGTTATAAGCTCTTCCCTAACATACATTCTTGTATCAAGTGCCACCTGATCATTTCTACTTCTTGCAGTGTGAAGTCTTTTACCAGTAGCATCAATTCTATTTGTAAGCTCAGCTTCCACAAACATATGAATGTCTTCTGCTGTCATATCAATCTCAAGTGTACCTGACTTAATATCTTCTAAAATATCCTCTAGGGTGGCTACAATGAGATCACCCTCAGACTGGTCAATTATCCCACAAGCAGCAAGCATTGTAGCATGTGCCATAGAACCTTTTATATCATGTTCATATAATCTTAAATCATCATGTATAGATGAGTTAAAGTCATCTAATCGCTGATCTGCTTCTTTTTGAAATCTACCTGCCCACATTTTCATAATTATATTCTACCTTTCATAGTTGCAAATTCAATATGTATAATTATAGCATAAAAACTAATAATTATGCAAGATGTACTTTTGATAAATTTAAGATTGCTATATAGTTTATTTTGTGCTATTGTTCAAATAACATAGATTTGACAGTTATAGTTATTTTTATTACAATGGTATCATGAGTTTAATAAAAAACTTAGGAGGAACTAATGAGTAAACAAAACTTTTCTGATTGCCCTGATTTTCTTAGGGAATTTTTATTTTATATGCTAACTATTAAAGGAAGATCCCCTCGTACAGTGGAAGCGTACCATATAGATCTAAGAGGATTTCTTCGTTATATTAAGTCTTCAAAGGATAATACTCCATTTGAGAATTTACAGGATATAAATATTGAAAACATGTCCCATGAATACCTTAAAAAAATAACACTAAATGATACCTATAACTATCTTAATTTTATGATGTCCAGCCAAAAAAACTCTGCTACAGCTAGATCTAGAAAGGTATCGGCAATACGATCTCTTTTTAAATATCTGACAACTAAATCCCATCTGTTACAAGATAATCCAGTAAAAGAATTAGAGGTACCAGCTCTTAAAAAAACTGTACCTAAACATCTGAGCCTTGAGGAAAGCTTAGAACTATTAGCAGTAGCAAATGATGGAATGAATCAAAGAGATTACTGCATTTTAGTGCTTTTTTTAAACTGTGGTATGCGTTTATCAGAATTGGTAGGAATAGATTTACACAATATAAAAGATAATACCCTTACACTGCTTGGTAAGGGTAATAAAGAAAGAGTTATTTTTCTAAATAATTCATGTTTATTGGCGATTAAGTCTTACTTGGAAGCACGACAGGAAATTAAGCCTAAACCAGAGTCAAAACAAGCACTATTTTTATCCAAAAATGGAAATAGAATATCCCCTAGAAGAGTTGAACAGATTGTTAAGGATTACCTTAAAAAAGCTAATTTAGGCGATCAGGGTTATTCTCCCCACAAACTTAGACATACTGCAGCAACACTAATGTATCAACATGGTAATGTTGATGTTAGAATACTTAAGGAAATACTAGGCCATGTTAGCCTATCTACAACTGAAATATACACCCATGTAGCTAATAAGCAGATGGAAAATGCAGCTGATTGCTCTCCTTTATCCTCAGTGAAAGCTAAAAAGAAAACCAAGCTAGAGGCTTAGTCCTCTAATAATGACTAAGAGTAGTGATTCTAAAATTACACCTATGATTATAACAAGTGTGAGAAAGAAGTATCGGATAAAATATTGTTTTACTGTTGTATTAGCCGAGTGCCCTTGGGAACTGCGATAACCTTTTAAAATGCCTTTACTAAGATTATATGACTGTGCACCACAAAAAAATAGTGGTAAAGTAGTTATCACACTGCCAGTTAGTGTGGCCAGTATAATAGGTGTTATACCTTGATTGATATTTAGTATTCCTACTGTGATAAATGCATATCCCATACCTTTAATAAAGGGTGTAGATATAATCACAGGCAGTGACAAAGCAGAAAATCCACAAAGAAATAATACTAATACATAAAGTAGATTTCCACCTATAGATGACCTTAGTATATCACTAAATCTACCTGACTGTCTAAGACTTATATATTCTTCTATAATAGTTTTGTAGTTAGTCATTAGGCTATCTCCTAATTGGTATACTAAATGACTACCTATCCATATTCCAATAATATAGATTATACCTAATAAAACTACAAATTGAGGCCCCTTAAATCCATTTTTAAGTTTTAGTTTACGATAATTTATTACTGCACCTTTCATTAATTAACCATCCTTTCTTTGACTATCCTTTAGTTTAATTAATGTATATGCAGCAAGAAAATAATAATACCATTTTAAAAAAATAAAATAGTTATTGCAAATAAATCTGTAATAGCTACTTTTTATAGCTCTTTATCAATAATTGGGGTAAAATTATATGTGGGGTATTCCCTCGCCAAAGGCGAGGGAATACCCCACAACAATTGATATATAACACTTTTTACCTATCTAATACTAGCCTAGAATAATTTTTGTAAAGGATTTTTTACCTTTTTTAACTACGATATGTCCACCATCAAACTGAGATAGATTAATCTTATGATTAAAATCATCAATCTTTACTTCATCAACAGACACACCACCCTGCTGAATTAGACGACGGATTTCGCTTTTAGATGGAGCGATAGCAGTTTGTACCATTAGATCAGCAAGGAGAATTTCACCATCTACAAAGGATTCGTTGGAAATAGTAGCAGTTGGCATATTAGCACTGTCAGCACCTGTTTTAAATAGGGCTGTAGCTGCTTCTAGGGACTTGTTAGCAGCTTCTTCTCCATGAACCATCTTTGTTAGCTCGTGAGCAAGTATTTCTTTAGCTTTGTTTAGCTGTGCACCTTCCCAAGATTCCATTGCTTTAATTTCATCTAGTGGGATGTATGTTAACATTTTCATACAGTTGATAACATCTGCATCAGCTATATTTCTCCAGTACTGGAAAAACTCAAAAGGTGTTGTTTTCTCTGGATCTAACCATACAGCACCGTTTTCTGTTTTACCCATTTTCTTACCTTCTTTAGTTGTAAGAAGTGTAAATGTCATACCGTAAACTTCTTTTTGCTCTTTTCTACGAACTAGGTCTACACCACCTAGAATATTTGACCACTGGTCATCTCCACCAAGCTGCATTGTACAGTTTTCACTGCGATTTAGGTGTAGGAAGTCGTAGCTCTGCATAATCATGTAGTTAAACTCTATGAAAGAAAGTCCATTAGCATATCTACTCTTAAAGCACTCAGCAGAAAGCATTTTATTTACAGAGAAACATACACCAATATCTCTTAGCATTTCAATGTAGTTAAGCTGTTTTAGCCAGTCTCCATTTTTTCTAACAATAGCCTTATCATCACCAAAATCCACAAAACGCTCCATCTGTCTTCTAAAGCACTCAGCATTATGGTCAATAGCTTCTTCAGTTAGCATTTTTCTCATATCTGTTTTACCAGATGGATCCCCTACCATCGTTGTTCCTGTGCCTAGTAGCAGAATAGGTTTATTACCTGCTTTCTGCATATGGCCAATAACTACTAGCTGTAGGAAATGTCCTACATGTAAGCTATCTGCTGTAGCATCAAAACCTATATAGAATGTTGTATTACCAGAGTTAATAGATTTTTCAATCTCTTCAGGGTTAGTCATCTGAGCTATAAGACCTCTAGCTTGTAATTCTTCAAATAATGTCATAATAATTACCATCCTTCATTTTTTATAAAATAAAAAGCCCTCTGCTCCTATTATAGAGCAGAGGGCGTTAAATTACGCGGTACCACCTCGGTTTATTTTACCACTTACATGGTAAAACCTTAAGACGCATATGCGTCCAGCCTATAACGGGGCTTAATCGACTCACCCTACTATTAGTTCAGGAGGCAGCTCCAAGATGTATTCATGATTAGTTCCCGACCTTTTTCACCAAACAAGGACTCTCTATAGGGATTAACTTACCACTACTAATTCTTTTCATAGCTTTTTTATATTATAGTTATTTTATTATAAAAATAATCCTTTGTCAACCTTTAGTTAGAAATTTCGTCTGCTGCACGATATAACTCACAGTCAAAAGGCTTTGTCATAGCTAGTGCTTCGATAATATCATAGTCCACAACTTTATCATTTTTGTAAACTACTACCCTATTGCTTTTTCCTTCCATTAGTAGTCCTACAGCATAATGACCCATCATGGTAGCAGTGCGTCTATCTCGGGATGTGGGGGATCCACCACGCTGAACATGGCCTAGGACAGTACATCTTGTTTCAATGCCTGTTAGTGCTTCTAGCTTATGGGTAATTTCTGTACTATCTCCTACACCTTCGGACACTACAACTACAAAATGCTTCTTGCCTGTTTTGTTGCTTTCGATAATTTTATTTGCCACATCTTTTTTTAGATTAAATGGCATTTCTGGTACTAATATAGCTGATGCACCACAAGCAACGCCAGTATGAAGTGCTATATGTCCAGAATCACGGCCCATGACCTCTACAACAGAACATCTGTCATGGGACTGGGATGTGTCACGAATTTTATCTACAAGCTCCACAGCAGTATTTACAGCAGTGTCAAAGCCTATAGTATAATCAGAAGCACCAATGTCGTTGTCAATAGTACCTGGAACACCGATACAAGGAATACCTCTTTTTGACAGTTCACTTGCACCTTTAAAGGAGCCATCTCCACCTATTACAATAAGGCCATCAATGCCTAGTTTTTTACACATCTCTGCGCCTTTTTCTCTGCCTTCTTCGGTGAGAAACTCCTCGCATCTTGCAGAATAAAGAATTGTTCCACCTTTTTGGATAATATCCTTTACACTTCTAATGTGCATATCTACAACTTCTCCAGCCAGTAGACCACTATACCCTCTACAGATACCTTTAACTTTTATACCATTATAAATTGCTGTTCTAACTACTGCACGGATAGCTGCGTTCATTCCTGGAGCATCTCCTCCACTAGTTAGTACTCCAATTGTTTTTACTTTATTTTCCATAAAATTATCATTCCTTTCATGATGTTTGGGTGTTTTGCCATGTAATTTCACATGACAAAATTACATAATAGTTTTGATTTTAAAGCTCAAAACCGACATTTGAAACAATGTTTCAAACTATTCACCTTTCTTAAACAAAAATCAAGTTTTACTCAATGATTACAACATTTTCTTGACCTAAAATATATTTGAGTTCATCTACTAAAGTATTGCTCATTGCTACCCACATATATTCTGGGCATAGAAGATACTGCTTTGTGTCATTTAGAAAAAGATATACAGGAGTGTTTTTGCTATTTTGCAAATGAGAAGACTCCAGTAATGCTTTTACCTTAGTATAATTCATAGAGCTTGAATTGTCAATTTTAAGATGTATTCCTAGTTTTTTTTCTTTTTTCTTAGGTTTTTCAGCTATATTGACATTATCTGCGTCTAGAAGTGATTCGCAAATTATCTTTGGATCTTCATCTTCTCTTAAACTAAGTCGTCCTTTAATAACAATAGCTTCGCTACTAGCTAGAGTGGCTTTACAACTAGCATATACCTTAGGGAATATTAAAAGTTCCATTCTCCCAGACATATCCTCTATCTCGGCAAAAGCCATAGTGTCATTGTTTTTAGTATTTTTAGTTTTAACCTGTGTAACTACAGTTAGAAGATTTACAGGCTCTCCATCTTTTTTATTTAAGATATCTTCCTTCGCTTCAGCTAAGATTTCCCCTATTTTTTGAAGTTTTAGTTTGTCATATAGGCTGCCTACTCTATCTAGTGGATGGCCAGTCATATACAGTCCTGTTGTTTCTTTTTCCATAGAAAGTAGCCTATTTAGTGGGAATTCCTCAAATTTCTCTAGGATAAATTCATCATGACCTTTAGCAGCTTCCCCACCAAATAGATTAAGTTGTCCCTCTATAGAGTTTTTCTTAACATAATCAAGATCAGATAATATAGCTTCATAACCTTGTAGCATCTCATGACGATTGTAGCCTAGACCGTCTAATGCACCACTTTTTATTAAGCTTTCTATGGTGCGTTTATTCATGTCTTTACCATGCATTCGATTAATAAAATCAGGGAAATCCTTATAATCACCAACTAGTTGACGCTCTTTTACTAGATTAGTAATAAATCCCCTACCAATATTCTTAATTGCTAAAAGTCCAAATCTAATACTCTTTTCCTCAACTGTAAATAGGTATTTACTCTTGTTAACATGGGGTTGTAGTATAGATATACCTATTCTTTTACACTCTCCGATATACTCAATTATCTTATCGGTATTATCTATTACACTTGTAAGTAGGGCTGCCATGTATTCATTAGGATAATGGCATTTTAAGAATGCTGTTTGATAGGACACTGTAGCATAAGCAGCAGCGTGGCTTTTATTAAAGGCATAGGAGGCAAAGGAGCTCATCTCATCAAATATACTGTTTGCTACCTCTGCTGGAACACCATTAGCCACACAACCTACACAGGATACACTACCGTCTTCATTGGTGTCACCGTATATAAAGCTATGGCGCTCTTTTTCCATAACATCCATCTTCTTTTTTGACATAGCTCGTCGTACAAGATCTGCCCTACCAAAGGAATATCCTGCAAGCTTTCTAAATATCTCCATTACCTGTTCCTGATATATAATACAGCCATAGGTAACCTCTAGAATAGGCTTTAAAAGTGGGTGCTTATAGGTGATCTGTGACATATTATGTCTATTGCGAATATATGTTGGAATAGAGTCCATAGGCCCTGGTCGATATAATGAGATAACAGCTATTAGATCCTCTAGGCTTTCTGGCTTTAGTTGTACTAGTACCTGTCGCATACCAGCAGATTCAAACTGGAACACACCAAAGGTCTGCCCACTGGCCATTAGTTTATATACTGCTGGGTCAGTATCATCAATTTTATCGATATCTAGTGTTATTCCCTTAAGGGCTAGCATATCTATAGTTGACTTAATTACTGTTAGATTTCGTAGACCTAGAAAATCCATTTTAAGCAGGCCTAGTTCTTCTAAAGTAGTCATTGGGAACTGAGTTACTATAACACCTTCGTTAGATTGTAGTGGCACATAACTTTCTACAGTGTCCTTTGTAATAACTACCCCAGCTGCATGGACAGATGAATGTCTAGGCATCCCCTCTAAACTTCTAGCAGTATCGATTAACTCTTTTATCTGTGTAGAGCTTTCATACTGTTCTTTAAGCTCTGTAGATACTTTAAGTGCCTTATCTATGGTGATATTTAACTCAGTAGGTATCATTTTAGCAATGGCGTCTACAGTTTGATATCCTAGTCCTAAAGCCCTGCCGACATCTCTAATAGCAGCTTTTGCTGCCATAGTACCAAAGGTTATAATCTGTGCTACATGATCATTACCATATTTATCTACTACATAATCAATTACTTCCTGTCGACGCTCATAGCAAAAATCAATATCAAAGTCAGGCATACTAATACGCTCAGGATTTAAAAATCTTTCAAATAGCAGATTGTATTTTATAGGATCTATCCCTGTAATTCCTACACAATAGGCAGCAAGGCTACCGGCCCCTGAACCTCTACCAGGGCCAACAGGAATACCTGTTTCTTTTGCATAGTTAATAAAATCAAATACTATTAGATAATAATCCACATACCCCATTGTTTCGATAATGTTAATCTCAAAATCAAGACGCTCTACTATATCACTAGAAACATCCTGTCCATAGTGCTTATATAATCCTTCATAACATAGCCTTTTAAAATAAGCATTATTATCCTCCCCATTAGGAGCAGTAAAATGTGGCAGTTTAGTAACACCAAACTGAAAATCTACATGACACATATCAGCAATTTTTACAGTATTAGATAGGCTATCCTTATATGCTGAAAATAAATTATTCATTTCATCATAGGACTTAATATAAAACTCATCTGTTTCAAATTCCATCTTGCTTTCGTCGTGAACTGTTCTATTAGTCTGGATACAAACAAGTACATTCTGACTTTTCCCATCTTCTTTAAGAACATAGTGGGAGTCATTTGTAGCAACCATGCCTATTCCAGTTTCCTGTGATAGTTTATTCAGTAGTGGCAGTATTTGCACCTGCTCTTTAATTCCATGGTTTTGTATCTCTATATAGTAATTATCCTTACCGAATACAGACTGATATTTTAGAGCAAGTTCTACTGCTTTATCATACTCATCCTGCATTAAAAGTCTAGGGATTTCCCCAGCTAAACAAGCAGATAGGGCGATTAATCCTTCGCTGTATTTTTCTAAAAGTTCCATATCTATACGAGGTTTACTATAAAACCCCTCTACAAAGCCAGCAGAAACCAGCTTTATTAGGTTTTCATAACCTTTGTTATTTTTACAAAGTAGCACTAGGTGATGGGGAGAATTATCCACTCGGTGGACTTTATCAAATCTTGTTCGTGGTGCTACATATACTTCACAGCCTATAATTGGTTTAATGCCTTTCGCTGTGGCTTTTTTATAGAAATCAATAGCCCCATACATAACCCCGTGGTCGGTAATAGCTACTGCTTTCTGTCCTAGCTCTATACAACGATCAATAAGCCTGTCTATGCGACAGGCTCCATCAAGTAGACTATATTGGCTGTGGACATGGAGATGGACAAAGTCCTTCATTAATTTATCATTCCTTCTATGCTAAGTTTTTTGCTATTGCAAGTATTTTTTGTATTCGGTTATTTACAGCTGACCGAGAAAGTGGAACAGTTGTTGCTTCACCAATCTCTCTAAGAGACATTTCAGGATTATTAATTCTAATTTCTGCAATTTCCTGTATATCTTCATCTAATGTAGATAGTCCTATCAGTGCATCTATTTTGTTAATAGCTTCTAACTGTTCTGCCGAAGCGTTTATAATCTTACCTATATTTGCTGTTTCGCAGTTTGTC
The DNA here is from genome assembly GCA_964369235.1 of uncultured Oscillospiraceae bacterium. Taxonomy (GTDB): domain Bacteria; phylum Bacillota; class Clostridia; order Oscillospirales; family Ruminococcaceae; genus CAYJEQ01. The sequence goes on from CAYJEQ010000058.1 coordinate 13,787, forward strand.
TGCCTATTTACCTTGTTTCTAATCTCTTTAATAATCTTAACATCTATAAGTTTAAAAACCGACTGATTAGCGCCTACTATTGCAAGAATGTCCTCAATAATACTGCTGTCTTTAATATAAATTAAATGACTATGTCTTCTAGTTGTTTTTCCATGTTTAATAGACATATTATCTAGTATTTCAGACAGTTCATTAATTCTTATTTCATCTTTAAGAGAAAACTCTAGATGGTAACCTTTCTCAGGGTTACCCATTCTACAGCAAGACAGAAAAACCCCACCTAAAAAAGCTGAAGTTTTTTCGTAAACTAGATGATGTAAACCAGAAAAATACTCTACTATTAAAGTTCTGTCACTAGGATCATCTACCTTAACCACATAGACATTATTTCCATTATTATGTTGGATTTCCTTAGTAGTTATTGTACCCTGTACCTGAATTAATTCATATATAAGATCGCTAAAAAGTCTAGCTAGAGATCTATTTTCACTATGGAATGAAATCTCATCCTTATCAAATTTATAGGCATATTTTATAAAACCTAAGGCAAAGGCTTCTTTATTTTTTCCTCGGTAGTACCTTTGACAATATATTTCATTCTTTACCTCTAAGGTAAAGCTAATTTCTTCTTTTTCTTTAATGGACATCTATTACTTTATTACTCCTTATCTATATCTCGGTGAGTAGCGAAACTATTACAATTTCTTGTAGATAGGTAATCGTTAATAGCTCTAGTGACTGACACAGAACGGTGTTTCCCTCCTGTACAGCCAATGGATAATGTTAACTGGCTTTTACCCTCTCCTTCATATAAAGGTATTGTATAATCCAGATAATCAGTTATGCGTTTAACTAATTCCTTCGTATGATTGCTTTCCATTACAAAGTCATATACTTCACTGTCAAAGCCTGTTTTGTGCTTAAGCTGTGGTATATAGAAAGGATTAGGCAAACATCTCACATCAAATATTAAATCACTGTCTACAGGTATGCCATACTTAAATCCAAATGAAACACAGTTTATACTCATAGGAGAAAGATCCCCACCAAATAAAGCTACCATCTTCTCTTTAAATTTAGAAGTTGACAGTACCGATGTATCTATATAAAAATCAGCATTGTCCTTTATTCCTTTTAAAAGATCACGCTCTTTTATTATAGCATCTTCTAGGGAGGTATTTGTGGTTATTAGAGGATGAAGTCTTCTTGTTTCCTTATATCTATGTATTATGGTAGTATCATCTGCATCTAGAAATAGTATCTTAGTTTTTAGCCCTAACAGGGAAAGCTGTTCCCAGAGTTCATCCTGTTGTCCTAAAATCCCATGTATACGGGAGTCTATTACTACGGCAAGTTTTTTTAAGTCTTCGTGATTTTTTTTGTATATATCAATAAGACTAGGTATCAGCGCTGTAGGTAGATTATCTATACAGAAATATCCCATATCCTCTAAGGCAGCTACAGCCTTAGATTTGCCACTTCCTGATACCCCAGATACAATAATTAACTCCATTTTTACTTCCTTGCCTTTCTAACTAAGATGTTTTATTAAGATGCGGTCTATATGATTTCAACTTCACATTCTAATTTATAACCGGTCATTGTTTCTACTTTTTCTTTAATCATATCTATTAGGGTAAGCACATCTTTACAGCTAGCACCACCTGTGTTTATTACAAATCCAGAGTGTTTAGTGCTTACCTGTGCACCACCTACAGTTAAGCCTTTTAAGCCACAATCCTGTATTAAGGCAGCTGCAAAAGCCCCTTCGGGACGCTTAAAGGTACTACCAGCACTTGGGTATTCTAAAGGCTGCTTATCTTTTCTCTTTTGTAGAGTTTCCTCCATAAGTCCTTTAATGGTATGTTTATCACCTTTTTGTAGTTTAAACACACCACCAAGTATGAAAGAGTTACTACCCTTAAAAACAGAATGCCTATAGCTAAGCTTTAGATTTTCCATTGGTGCAGTGACAATTTCACCATCTGCAAGATATTTGGCAGATACTAGAATATCTTTAACCTCACCACCATATGCACCAGCATTCATATAGATAGCACCACCTACTGTAGCAGGTATTCCCCATGCAAATTCCAGCCCTGTAAGAGATTCTTCTAGGGCATAATTACATAGAGCTGATATGGTTGTACCAGCTGCAGCATAAAAGCTTGTTTCGTCTATCTTTATGATGTTGGTAAAATACTTAGCTGTTTGGATTATACATCCAGCTACTCCCTCATCAGATATTAGTGTATTTGCACCTCTACCTAATATCTGGACAGGAATACTATTTTCATTACAGCACTTTATAATACTACAGATAATTTCTCCACTATCTGGGAATACTATAATCTGGCCTGGGCCACCAATTTTAAAACTGGTGTATGGGGCTAGGGTTTCGTTAAGTTTATAATTAATATTTAAAGCTTCACAAAGCTCTATAAGTGTTTCTATATTTAAGTCTGACATCTAGACACGCTCCATCTGTATAGTGTGTATAATCCTAGCTCATGCCAAGATTCGTTAGCAGTTCTTCTGCAGCATTATATCCTAGTAACTTCTGTCTATAGTTCATAGCTGCAACTTCAATAATAACTGCAAGGTTTCTACCTGGTTTAATAGGGATAGTAAGTTGTGGAACATTGACGCCTAAAATCTCAGTATACTGGGTTTCAAGGCCAAGTCTATCGTATTCCTTCTCATTGTTCCACTGTTCAATTTTAACTACTAGGCTGATATCTTCACGGATTTTAACTGCACCAGTACCAAAAATTTGCCTTGCATTTATAATTCCTATGCCACGAATTTCAAGAAAATGCCTAATATTTTCTGGTGAAGTACCTACCAGTTTCTTGGCTGATATCCTTCTGATTTCTACAAGGTCATCAGCTACTAGACGATGGCCCCTTTTAACAAGCTCGATAGCAGTTTCACTTTTACCAACACCGCTTTCTCCCATAATTAGTATTCCAGTACCATAAACCTCTAATAGTACACCATGTTGATCGCATCTAGGTGCAAGCTCACGATTAAGGTAAGCAAACATTGAAGAAACAAGCTGTGCAGTTTCATCACTAGATACACATATTGGCACATGGTATTTTTGAGCCATATTTATAAGCTCAGTAGGAAACTCTAAATTTCTAGCTATAATAATAAGTGGAGGTAATACCTTTACTAAACCCTCCAGTCTGATTTTTAGTAAATCATCATCGAGAGTGTTTATATATGAAATCTCAGCTTTACCTAAAATACTTACTCTAGTACTGTCAAATACTTCGGTAAATCCTGCTAGCATTAAGCCAGGTCTAATTATTTCAGGGGTATCTATATATAGATCCTCTAAATCCTTAGGTGTGTATATCACCTGTAATGCAAATTCTTCTACAACATTTTTAAGGGATACAGGATGCCTGTTTTTGTTTATTTGAGTTTTGTTCTCCATATTCTTACCATCCTTCCAAACTTGTTTATATTAATATTTCAAAAAAAGTCTTAAAACATATCCCTATTATACAAGAATGTAGCTATTAATTCAATGAGTAATTTGTATTTTACATGGAAAATGTAAATTGCTTATCTATAAAATTATTGCCCTAGAAAATAAAGCATAGGGTGACTGTATTATCCATACATATACCCTTTAAAATATTACAAAAG